>CAKZQH010000001.1 GCA_937139565.1 uncultured Nitrospiraceae bacterium
TCACTGCGAGGGGCTCGATGCCCCGAAGCAGTCTCTAAGTAAACCCTACGAAAAGGCAACGACGAGATTGCTTCGCTTGCGCTCGCAATGACGGAAAAGGGGGGCAATGACGGAAAAGGAGGCAACGGCGAGATTGCTTCGGAGCTAAAGCTCCTCGCAATGACAGAAGAGGGGGAGAGGTTCTAATTGCAGGAAGTGAGCGGAACGTAGAGAGATGATCACCTTCGCAAATGAGATAACAAGGCAGGAGGAAATATAGACAGTTAGAGGAAAATCGGATGGTCTAAAAATAGCTTAGAAGGCATGTAGACAAAGCTTTAGATGATAAATCATTGATTTAAAGTGGTTTTTAAGTTCTTAGTGATGAAGTCGGGTTTAACCGTATCTTATTTTCATAATGATAATAGAGAGGATGAATAGAAGAGAAAAAGAATTGGCAAGTATAAGAGGGAGTTCTCCTAAAAGGATTCCGTAAAAAAGCCATAAACATATACCTACTGCAAGAAATATGAACATAGCAAGAGAAATATCTCGAGCTGATTTATTTCTGTAAATTTTCACTGCCTGAGGAATAAGAGCAGAAGTTGTTATGATTCCTGCAATAATTCCTATAAAACTGCTTATCTCTATTGCAAACTCCATAAACGATATAGTATTATTTTAAAATAAATTTAATAAGGAAAAGTATAATGGAAAACTCTATAAAAAATGAAATTAGAATAGACATACAAAAGCTTAAAAAACTTCCGACCCTTTCTGAGAATGCAGAAAAAATCATTCGTTTAACCGCAAGGGAAAATATTCATCTTGATGAGTTGGTCAGGGTTATTGAAAAGGATCCACCAATAATGTCAAAGGTTTTAGGAATAGCTAATATAGTATATTTTGGAATAGACAAGCCTATAGTCAGTATTAAAGATGCTTTACTGAAAATAGGTTTTAAAATTCTTAAAAACATCGCTCTCAGTGTGGCAATCTTTAGCATTTTTAAAGTATCTGGGAAAAGGGAAAGTAGCTATAGAAGGCTTTATATGCATTCGGTAATGACTGCTACAATCTGCAAAATTATTTCTGAGAATTATTTAAAAGAATTGATAGATGACTCCTTTACTGCTGGAATGCTTCATGATATAGGGTTGTTTGCTCTGCATTATTCCTTTTATGAATCATTTAAAGAAGTAGAAAAGGCTGTGTTATCAGGAGTTCCCCTTATAGAGGCTGAAGAAAAAATTACTGGTACAAATCATTTACAAATTGGAAGATGGCTCGCAGAATGCTGGGGATTGCCAGAGATAATCTGCGATGTAATCTCTAATCACGGAAGAGTTCCCGATCCCTTTACACGAAATGGAAAGATTATCGCTCTTGTCCATCTTGCAACTCACATTGCAGAAAATTTAGGATATAAATTATTCGACTCCAGTGAGGGTTGTACTTTTTATGAAAAAGAAGTTTATGAAATACTCTCTCTTCCAAAGAAGGATGAACTTATGTCAGAAATAAAAACCCTTCTTTCAGAAACAGAGGTTCTATGAGAGATTTTCTTACAAGACTCGCGAAAGTTTTAGAAATAGTGGATACTAAAGATTTAAAGGAAGAACAACTCGAAGAGGTAATCCTTAATAGGTTAAAAAACAGGATGTTTTTAGAGAGATCCCTGTTTCAATTAAGCGAAGATTTTGCCTGTAGTTGCGAGCTTTCTTTAAAGGTTATCTCGAGCATAAACCGTATTATTGACAGAATTTATGTGGAGGAGGACATATACAAATTTATCTCTTATTGTTTTGATGAATTTATAAAAATTCTTCCTGCTGAAAACATTTCTTTCTTGGAAAAGCATGCCAGATGGAATAGCCTAATTTTAAAGGTTGCTTCAGGAAAAATTAAACTTAAAGATTTTGAGAAAAAAATTTTTAGAATAAAGGGATCTTTTGCTGGAGAAGCTTTTAAGCAAAACACTTTTCTGTATACTTTAGATGCAGAGAAAGATGAAAGGTTCAATTCAACTCTTTCAAAACTTAAAATTAGAACAATCCTTTCTGTGCCTGTGAAAGTCAAAGAGGAAACCGTAGGTGTAATAAATTTCTCCCATCCTGAAAAAAATGCCTTTGATGAGTCAACGATTTTCTTTTTAGTATCTTTTGTAAAGCTTTTTTCAGCTGTCCTGTCTCTTTTTAAATTTTACAGAGAAAATTTAAGATTCTGTGAAAAATTAGAAAGCGAGATAAACAAGCAGACCAAGCAATTGAAAAAAATAAATAAAAAACTCCATATGGCCTCTATAACAGATGCTCTTACAGGTATTAACAACAGAAGATTTTTCTTCCAAAGGTTTGAAGAGGAGTTTTCAAAGGCATTAAGATATGGAAATACCTTTTGTCTTATACTCTTTGATCTCGATAATCTAAAGAAAATTAATGACACCTATGGTCATCTTGAGGGTGACAGAATAATAAAGCTCTTTGCGAAAATTCTTAAATCAAATAAAAGAAAAGAAGACAT
>CAKZQH010000002.1 GCA_937139565.1 uncultured Nitrospiraceae bacterium
GAGGTTGTTGATGGTCAGAGGAGTTTCTTGGATTGTTTATCATCGTCCGCAATGACACCTTCCTCTTAGTCACTGCGAGCCTCTCGATGAGGCGAAGCAGTCTCTGATACCCCCCACATGTCACTGCGAGGCCACGAAGTGGCCGTGGCAGTCTCTTTCTGTCTCTGCGAGGGACTGGATGTCCTGAAGGGGTCTCGAAGTGAAGTTTACGAAAAGACAACTACGAGATTGCTTCGCTGGCGCTCGCAATGACTCCTCCTCCACAGTCATTCCGAACGAAGTGAGGAATCTCATTTCGTCCAAGTAGGAACAACGACGAGATTGCTTCGCTGCGCTCGCAATGACAGAAAAGAAAATCCTCGCAATGACATTTCCTTTCGTCACTGCGAGGGACTGGATGTCCTGAAGGGGTCTCTCAGTGAAGCCTGTGGTTAAGCGATCCCTTCGCTTGGCTCACAATGACAGACAGGAAAATCCTCACAATGACATCCCTTACAGTAACTGCGAGGTCATGTAGAGGAGTAGGGAAATAGAAAAAGTTATACGGAAAGCAGATAGTTTAAAATATACTTAGAGGGTGTGTAGACCAGTCTATAGATGATAAGTGTTGATTTACACAGGTTTTTAAGTTTCTAGTAATAAAGTCGAATCTAAGCTCATATAAAGATTAGATAAGACTCATTGCTATGAATGTCATCTATTAATTTATGGATTCTTTAATTATCTCCACAGCATGAATAACTTCTTCGGTAGTTGTAAACTTTCCTGTGCTAAGCCTAATAGAGGAAAGAGCAAAATCTTTAAGTCCCATTGCAACGAGCACATGACTTATGTTTCTCACTCCAGCATGGCAGGCAGAACCTGCTGAGATTGCAAGCCTGTCTCCAACCCTTTCAACAAATTCATCGGCCATTATATTTTTGATAGAAACATTTAAAGTATTTGGAAGTCTCGGTGCTCCTTCTCCGTTTAATCTGAGACCTTCTATGGTAAGCAATTTTTCTAAAAGTAAATCCGTAACCTCCTTGAGATGATTAACTATTTGGTTAAATTCCTCCCTTATAATCTCACAGGCCTTTCCAAAGCCTGCAATATGGGGAATGTTTTCAGTGCCAGGTCTAAAACCTCTCTCCTGGGAAGCTCCAAAGAGAATCGGTTTTAGAATAAAACCTTCCTTTAAATATAGGGCACCTATTCCTTTGGGCGCATAGGATTTATGACCTGCAAGTGAAATCATGGTAGCCTTCAAATCTTTAACAGATACAGAAACCTTACCTATGCTTTGAGCGCAGTCAGTGTGCAAGGGTATTCCCTGTTCGAGTAAAGTTTCTCCAATTTCCGCTATTGGTTGAATAACACCTGTTTCATTGTTTGAGTGCATTATTGTAACAAGCAAAGTATCCCGCCTTATTGCCCTTTTAACATCAGATGGATCAACCAATCCTTTCGAGTCAACAGGCAAAAAGGTAACCTCATATCCCATTCTCATCAAATGCTTACAGGGATTTAAAACAGAAGGATGCTCAATTGAAGAGGTAATAATATGGCCTTTTTCAAAACAAAGGGCTCTGCCTAAAATAGCAAGGTTATTCGCTTCAGTAGCACCTGAAGTGAAAATTATTTCTTCAGGTTTTGCTCCAATAAGATTTGAAACTTTAATCCTTGCAAGCTCAATTATTTCTTTTGCCCTCTTACCAAAATAATGCGCGCTCGAAGGATTTCCAAATTCGTCAAGTGTATTAACTATTTCTTCTATGACTCTTGGTTCAATTGGTGTTGTTGCATTGTAATCGAGATAAATTATTTTATCCTGTAAAAGGTCCATTGATTTAGATAATAACATTGCAATTTAAAAATAGACAAACTAAATCCACATCTTTTTTAAAATATAACCATACATTTCAGAGAGTTTTTTGCCTCTGCTGTTATTTCATAGGCTTTTCTAACTTCATCGAGGCAAAACCTATGGGTTATAAGCAATTCTGCCTTTAGAATACCTTTTTCTATTAATGAAAGTGCTTCTCTGGTGTCGTCAGGCCCACAGGAATAACTTGTTGTTATGGTAATGTCTTTAAAATAGATTTCATTCACAGATATATGAAGTATTTCATTTGGAGGAGTTGGCGTAAATATTACAACAGTTCCTCCACGGGATACAAGACTCAATGATTGGCTTATAAGTTCGGTGCTGCCTGGTCCTACAATTACTACCTGGGGCATTACACCATCGGTAATTTCTTTAAGCTTTTGCTTCAGGTCTTCTTTTGAGACATCTATTACATAATCAGCTCCAGCTTTAAGAGCCCTTTCAAGTCTAAAAGGCACAAGGTCAGCTCCAATTACTCTTTTTATCCCAAATTCACGAGCTAACATGATGTGCATCTGCCCCATTACACCAAGACCTATAACAAGTAAAGTATCTCCTTTTTTTATTCTTGCTCTTTTAAGTGATTTGACCACGCAAGCGGTAGGTTCAACAAGCACTGCCTGTTCAAAAGTAACATTTTCTGGAATTTTTAATGTGTCGTGCTTTAAGTTTTCATAGGGAACTAAAATATATTCTGCCATGCCACCTGGAATTATCTTTGAACTTCTCCATGTCTCACACTGAACATAATCACCTCTTGAACAGAAGACACATTCCATACAGGGAGCATGATGATGAACTACTACCCGGTCGCCTTCTTTTAAAGAAATTTCGCCTTTTATTTTATCTCCGATCTTTACAATTTCTCCTGCTATCTCATGACCTAAAACAAGCGGAGCTTTTTTTTCAATATACCATGGCATTACATCGCCCGAGCAGATTCCACAGGCTTTAACCCTTACCAGAGCCGCCTTCTCATTAGGCTCTGGTAAGGGAACCTCTTCGATCCTTATATCTCCGAATTTATAAAGTCTTGCTACACGCAATTAAATCTTTACGCCCCTAACTGAGTCATTAAGTTTCTTAATTACATTATTAAGATTTTCTACTTCTTGCACTACCATATCGGTTGTTCCTTTTACTTCCTGTGCAAGCACACTTGAGCGTTCGGCATAACGAGCAACTTCTTCACTTGCAGAGGATTGTTCTTCAGTTGCAGTAGCAATTTGAGTTATAGAGTCTTTTACCTTCTGAGAAAATTCTGCAATTCTGTTTAATGAATTTTTCACTTCACTTAGGGCTTTTAACGCTTCTGAAACCTCTTTTGCAGTAATATCCATGCTCTTAATTGATTCACGAGATTCGTGCTGAACTGCTTCAATTTTTTCCGTAATCTCATCGGTTGCTCTAATTGTTCTTTCTGCAAGTTTACGAACCTCATCTGCTACTACTGCAAAGCCTCTGCCTTGCTCCCCTGCACGGGCTGCCTCTATTGCTGCATTTAGTGCAAGAAGATTTGTCTGATCTGCTATGTCTTTTATAACAGTTACGATGCTTCCTATTTCTTCGACTTTGCTATTAAGAGTATCTATTGTCTTCTTTAACTCTAAAGTAGATTTATTTGCTGATTGAACAGTTTTCATGGCTGTGTCAGAAAGCGTTACTCCCTCATTTGATACACCTCTTGACTCTCCTGCAATATCAGAGGCACTGGCTGCATTTTTAGCTATATCTGTGATTGTTTGGCTCATTTCCTCAGCAGCAGTGGCTATTTGGTGTGCCTGTGCAGTCTGCTCATCGGTCTTTTTCTTCACATTTTCAATATTTCGTTCAAGAGAACCTATAACGTTTTGAACAACTGATGCTGATTGTTTTATATCCCTTACAAGTGCTTGTGTAAATTCTTCAACTTTAATTATGCTTCTTGCTATGAGGCCTATTTCGTCCTTCCTGTTTCTATAGCCTTTGCCAAATCCTACCATGCTAAAGTCACCGCTGGCTACTTTTTCAAGTTTATTTGCCATATCGGGGATTGGTCTCAAGGCTCTTTGTGTTACAATTAGTATAAGAAAAGCTACAAGTAAAGATGCTACAATATTTACACCCAACATAAGATTTCTAATAGGAGCAATTTCAGCTGCAATTTCTTCAAGATAACTTCCAGAGCCAATTAACCAGTTCCATGCAGGGTAATGTGTATAAGCAACCACTTTTTCACGGGCAGCAGGTTCGTTAGGATTTTTCCAGGGATAGTATATTATGCCTTCTTTTTTCTCTATCATCTCTTTAATAAACTCTCTGCCTTTTGCATCTTTAACATCAAGGATGTTTTTGCCTTCCAAAGCTGGGTGAATAATCAGAGTTCCTTTGTTTTTCTCAGATGTATCTAATACATACATATAACCAGTTTCTCCAACCTTGATTGAACGAATAAAATCCTTTAAATGTTTCATTGTTTTACTAATGTCAAATCCTATGAAAAGCACTCCCACAACTTCTCCAGATGCATCTTTCACTGGAACATATTTTGTCATGTAGTCTTTACCAAAAAGGGTAGCCTTTCCTGTGTAGGTTTCTCCTTTCATCAGCGCAGAATAAGCTGGGTGGGCTTTCCCAAGAAAAGTTCCAACTGCTCTTGAACCATCTTCTTTTTTTAATGAAGTGGCAATTCTTAAGAAATCATCTCCTTCTCTTTTAAAGATTGTTGCCACAGAACCACCTGTCATTGCAGTAAATTTATCCGGGATTGAATTATCTGGTTTTATAGAAGAAGGAACTGGTGGTGCAATACTCAGTAAAATATTCATAAATTTCTCTGCTGAATCTCTTGCAGTTTCATCAAAACACACTATTTGTTCTTTGATAAGTTGAACCTCTCTTTTTAGTGCTTCAACGTTGTAATGCTCAATTTTAGAACGGGTTTGCAGATAAATCGTGAGTGCGACCGCGGAATACACAACAACAATTGAAATAACAGCTAAGAGAAAAACCTTTTTACTCAGTGAAAGTGAATTAAAAAATTCAGAAAACTTCTTAAGCATACCCCTCGCCTCCTGTAATAAATTTTCTGCAACAAACATATTCAACTTCAAAAGTAAATATTTTATCTTAAACTTATCTCTTTAATTTCCTCCTCTTGAAAGACATTCGAAATCTCAGATCAAAAATAATCAATCTATCGTCATTATTATATTAATTATAATAGTTTCCTTTTACAGTCGTTTATCTACTCTCCAGCATTTAAACATTTTTGAGTTATAATTATATAACATGAGCAAAGAAAAAAAACAATATAATTTTTTTTGTGAAATTAAGGGCGCCAAATCAATTGACAGGAGTCAGATAATTCCTTTTAAAGATGGACGATGGAGAGGAATAAAAAGCATTGCCTATAAAACTGAAAAAGGTAACTGGAGTTTAATTGAACGATTTCCACTCTTTAAGAGCAAATGGGCAAAGTTTGAAGTTAGATACTTTGAAATTGCGCCAGGTGGTGCCTCTTCATTAGAGTACCACCTACATGTCCATGTGGTCATATGTATCAAAGGTAAAGGAAAGATTAGAATTGGAAAAAGATGGAGAAATATTAATTACCTTGACATTGCTTACATAGCGCCAAATGAAGTTCATCAACTCACAAATCCCTTTGACGAACCTTTCGGTTTTCTGTGTATTGTTGACAGTGAAAGAGATAAGCCTGTTGAACTTCCCTTCTAGGCTTCTTTTCCACAGCACTTTTTGTATTTTTTTCCGCTTCCACACGGACATGGGTCGTTTCTTCCGATTTTGCCTGGTCTCTTAATTGGCTCATGATAGGCATTTCCATCTCGCCTTGAAAGAGATTGTTTTTTCTGAACTTTAACTTCGCTTTCTTCTCTGACTTGAATCTTAAATAGCCTTGTTAGAATTTCCGATACTATATTTCGGGACATCTCTTCAAAAAGCTCAAAAGCTTCCTTTTTGTACTCAACTAAGGGATCCTTTTGAGCATAGCCTCTGAGGCCTATTCCCTCTTTTATATGGTCTATGCCGAGGAGATGGTCTTTCCACTTTGTATCAATCACATGAAGGAAAACCATTTTTTCTATATCCCTCATAAGAAAGGTGCCTATCTTTTGTTCCTTTTGTTCATAAGCTTCTTTTAGTTTCTCAAGAATCTGTTCCTTTAGTTCTCTCCCTTGAGTACTATCAAGCGAAATATCAACATCAAATCTTGCGTTTATCTGTTCCTTTAATTTTTCTATACCTTCGGTTTCCTCACTCAAATAGTAATCAACCATCTCTTCAATTTCAATCTCAAGTAACTCGAAGACTTTTTCCTTTAATGATTCACTTTCAAGTACCTCTTTTCTAAAGGAGTAAATTTCCTTTCTCTGACTGTTCATTACATCGTCGTATTTTAAAAGGTGTTTTCTTATTTCAAAGTTATGAGCTTCTACTCTTCTTTGAGCATTTTCGATTGCTTTTGAGACCATTTTCTGCTCAATTGGCACATTATCATCGATCTTTAAAAAATGCATTAGATTTTGTAGTCTTTCTCCGCCAAAAAGTCTCAAAAGCTCATCTTCAAGGGATAAATAAAATCTTGAAGAACCAGGGTCTCCCTGCCTTCCTGCCCTTCCTCTCAACTGATTATCAATACGCCGAGATTCGTGTCTTTCCGTTCCAATTATGTGAAGTCCTCCAAGGGCCACTACATCTGCGTGCTCTTTTTGGCAGATCTCCCTTGCCTTTTTTAGAGCTTCCTCATATTCTCTCTCATCATATTCCCGACCCGCAAGCATTTCCCTCGCAAGAAATTCTGGATTTCCGCCAAGAAGTATGTCTGTTCCTCTACCAGCCATGTTTGTTGCGATTGTTACTGCCTTTATTCTTCCTGCCTGAGCTACAATTTCAGCTTCTCTATCATGATATTTGGCATTAAGAACGTTATGGGGTATTCCTTTTTTCTTCAACATTTTACTAATAAGTTCTGACCGCTCTATTGATGTGGTGCCAACCAGAACTGGTCTTCCAGTTTGATAACAATCCTCTATCTCTCTAACAATCGCTTCATATTTTGCCTTTTCTGTTTTATATATTAAATCGGGATAGTCTATTCTTATCATGGGCTTGTGAGTAGGTATAACTACTACTTCGAGATTATATATTTCTGCAAACTCAGAAGCCTCTGTATCAGCAGTGCCTGTCATGCCGGAAAGTTTTTTGTACATTCTAAAATAATTCTGGAAGGTTATAGTTGCAAGTGTCTGATTTTCAGCTTCAATTTTTAAGCCTTCCTTGGCCTCTATTGCCTGATGAAGTCCATCAGACCAACGTCGGCCTGGAAGAAGCCTACCTGTGAATTCATCTACTATTACTATTTTCCCGTCCTTTACCACATAATCCACATCTTTTTTAAAAAAGTAATGTGCTCTTATAGCTTGATTTATGTGATGAACAATTTGTATATTTGAAGGCTCATAAAGATTACCTACTCCGAGAAGTTTTTCAGCTTTCTGAGAGCCCTGTTCATTAAGCACAACTGTTTTGAGTTTTTCATCGAGCTTAAAATCTTCATCAGGTTTCAGATATTTAACGATTTTATTTACAGCATAGTAAACTTCCGTTGACTCCTCTGAAGGACCAGAGATTATTAGCGGAGTTCGTGCTTCGTCAATGAGAATGCTGTCAACTTCATCAACTATGGCGTAATTAAGCTCTCTCTGACAAAGCTCTTCAATACTATAACGCATATTGTCACGCAAGTAATCAAAGCCAAATTCATTGTTAGTTCCGTAGGTAATATCAGCCAAATAGGCTTCCTTTTTACTACACGGACGAAGTCTATCAAATCTTTTGTCTTGAACCCTATAGTTTGGGTCAAAAAGGAAAGAAGCATCATGCTGAATAACTCCAACAGAAAGTCCTAAAAAGTTATATATAACTCCCATCCATTGAACATCCCTTCGGGCAAGATAGTCATTTACGGTTACTACATGTACCCCCTTTCCCTCAAGGGCGTTTAAATATGCAGCAAGAGTGGCAACTAAAGTCTTACCCTCACCAGTCTTCATCTCCGCAATCTTGCCTTCATGAAGTACCATGCCACCAATGAGTTGGACATCGAAATGACGCATCCCAAGCGTTCTATTTGCCACTTCTCTTACAACAGCAAAGGCTTCTATTAAAATCGAATCAAGAGATTCACCCTTAGATAGTCTTTCTCTAAACTCACTCGTTTTATTTTTTAATTCATCATTTGAGAGAGCTTTAATTTCTGACTCTAAGGCGTTAATTTCCTCTACTGTTTTGAAATAACGCTTTAATTCTCTTTCATTTTTAGTTCCGAATATTTTCTCTAAAATTTTAACCATATTTGTATGTTAAACCACCCAATCATCTTTATTCAAGAAAAAAGCAAGATTGATACAGGAATGTGAATACAAAAGCTATCGTTGCAATTTAACTATGACTTTTTTATCGCTCCTTTGTTTATCCCAACTTCATCACCAGAAACTTAAAAACTACTGTAAATCAATGAGTTATCATCTACAAATTAGTCTACATGCCCTCCAAGCTATTTTTAAACCATCCAATTTTCCATAACTGTCTATATTTTCCTCCTCCCTTGGTATCTCATTTGCTAATCTGATCATTTCTCTTCGTTTCACTCTATTCTTGCAATTAGAACTTCTCCCCCTTTCTTTAATTGCGAGCCCCCCTCTT
>CAKZQH010000003.1 GCA_937139565.1 uncultured Nitrospiraceae bacterium
CCCAATCTTGACTGTCTTTGATTTGTATCCATTCCTCATGCCTTTACCTTTGCCCTTCTTATAATAGTCCCTGCCCCCTTTCTTTAGTTTGTTTAAATCATTGAGGATTATGCCATATTTGGGATTTACAGAAAATATGTTACAGTATCTGAAATTCTTCATCCAGAGTAATTCGTATCTCCTTGAAATCTCTGCCTTTAATTCTGAAAGGGCATCTTTTTCTTTCTCTGCTAATGGTTCCTTCATCATGTATCCTCTATACAGATAGGTGACTGATTAATAGTCCTTCTTATTTGAGGTATTGTATTTTTGACTTGACAGCCTTTTTCATAGGTGACCCTTCTAACTCTCTTTCTCCTCACCTTAAGAGATTTTCTATCTCTTCATCACTAAAACCAAATTGCCGAAAAATGCGGAGAACATAAGGTGGCGACAATTCTCCTACCCCCATATCAATAGGAACAACCCTCTTTTTACCCTCATGATAGCGCATATACAATTTAATTCCTTTGGTTTTAGAGAAGGGACATTTTTAGGCATAAATTGCCCTTAACTCATATGGCTCCGAAACTGGTTCTTCTCCTTCAACTATTAAGAATTCATGAAGCTCTTTGATGGATAGGGGTGCACTATAAATATCGCTCTCTTTCTCATACGCCTCTTGAAAGGAATCGATGGCTTCTTTGAGTTTTTGAATAGCGTTTTCTTTTGTAATACCCTGTCCTACTAATCCATTTTCCAAACAGAGAGCTACCCAATAACTTTCACTTTTTCTTAGCACCATTGTATAAAAGTCCCTCATCATACCTCCTCTTGCCTTATTTTCCTCTATTATAGAATAATTTATAATGTTCCATCAGTTAGACTATAGACCTATTCACCTTTTCATCAATTATTTTTTGAACAATCCTCTCTGCAGCTTTACCGTCCCCATAAGGATTAACAACCTTTGGCTTTGCATGTCAAGATTCAAGACCTGACCACTCTAACCTCTCCTCTACAGCCTCAAGCAACCTCTTTGTAAGCCTTGTGCCTATGAAGCCAGAGCCACCGATAATAGCAATGTTAGTTTGCATAATCGGTTAAAATCCTTACAATCCTTTCTGCTGCCCTTCCATCACCATAAGGATTAACAGCCTTAGTTATTCCTTCGTAAAATTTCATGGTTATGTTTTTACATTTCCGCTTTCAATCATTTCAACATACCACCTATAAGTCCTTTCAATTCCCTCTTTAAGACTTGTTTTCGCCTTCCACCCTAATGAACTTAATTTGCTTATGTCCAAAAGCTTTCGTGGCATGCCATCTGGTCTACTTGTATCCCAGTTTCTTTCTTACCTTTGATGGATCTGAAAGCAGAAATTCTACCTCGGTAGGCCTGAAATACCTCGGGTCTATCTCCACATAATCCTTCCAATCAAGCCCGGCATATGAAAAAGCCTCCCCCAGAAATTCCTTCACAGAATGGCTTTCCCCGGTTCCGATAACAAAATCTTCTGGCTTATCCTGTTGCAACATCAGCCACATAGCTTCCACATATTCTGGAGCAAAACCCCAATCTCTTTTTGCCTCCAGATTACCCAGATAGAGTTTCTCCTGCAATCCTGCCTTAATTCTGGCAATAGCCCTGGTAATCTTTCTGGTAACAAATGTTTCCCCACGCCTTGGGGATTCATGATTGAAAAGAATACCGTTTACTGCAAACATACTATAAGCCTCACGATAATTTCTAACCATCCAGTAAGCATAAACTTTAGATGCTGCATAAGGGCTTCTCGGCCTGAATGGCGTTTCCTCGTTCTGTGGAGCAGGGGCATCTCCAAACATCTCACTACTTGACGCCTGATAAAACCTGGTCTTTATTCCGCTTCTTCTTATTGCTTCCAAAAGCCTTGTTGTCCCTAAAGCGGTAATATCTCCAGTATACTCAGGCATATCAAAACTCACCCTTACATGACTCTGTGCACCTAAGTGGTAAATTTCATCTGGCTGAATGTTATAAATAAGATTGCTCAATTGCCCTCCATCGTTTAAATCTCCATAATGTAGAAAAAGCCTGGCCCCTGGGTCATGGGGGTCGATATAAATATGGTCTATTCTTTCCGTATTGAAAGTACTCGATCTCCGAATGAGACCATGAACCTCATAACCTTTTGAAAGTAAAAATTCTGCCAGGTATGAGCCATCTTGGCCTGTAACCCCTGTTATTAGAGCCTTTTTCAAATCTTTCCTTTTTCGTTATTTGTGCCTTTAATTTTCTGCTTTATAAATTCTTTAAG
>CAKZQH010000004.1 GCA_937139565.1 uncultured Nitrospiraceae bacterium
AACAGAGCCTTCTGCCGGCCACATACCAATTGGGGTGAAACCAAACTTTTCTTTAAAATAATTTAAAGCATTTTCAACATGCCACTCAGCATCCTCTGGCGCATAAAAGTTATTTTCAGGAAGCACAGCCCATGGCATACATTCTCTTGCTGTTGTAGAGTTATAAATCAAAGGCAGAATGGGATGATAAAAAGGAGTCACAGAAAGCTCTATTTGTCCAGAAATCGCCATTTCTCGATAGGTAGGAATAATTCTTTTCATAATTTCTATTTGTTTATCGAGAAGAAGCTTTTTTTCATCTTCAGTAAAATATTTTCCTTTTTTTTCAAGCTCTTTTAAAAAAGGATCATTTTTTCTATGTAAAGGGTCTATCCATACCAAGTTAAATAAAACCTGAAGATCTCTAATCTCTTGGGCAGTGAATTTTTTAGATATTTTTTCTATATCTGCATACTTCTTCCCTCTTTTTTCAAGTAATTCAGCATACCGAGGAAACTGTCGAACCATCTTATCCCAGTTTGCAAAAAAGAAATTATTAAGTATGAAAATTTTTTGATCTAAACTTAATTCTTCTGCTTCTATAAGTGAATATTCAAAAAAAATATCTCTCCCTCCCTTTTCATATTCTTCGATTTGCTTTAAGAGAGATGGAACCACATTAAAAGTTACTTTTATTTCAGGAAAATTCTTTAAAATAAGAAGCATATCAAGATAATCTTTAGTAGCATGTAGTCTAACCCACGGAAGAACGAATTTGTTTTTTAAAGGATCAAAGTAGTAGGGTTGATGCATGTGCCAGAGAATTGCTAAATAAACACTCATCTTTCCTCATCTTTAAACTGAAAGACCATTTCTCCAGGCTTTACAAGCCCAAACTTTTCTCTAGCATATTTTTCTAAATAGGCTGGATCCTTTTTAAGTAGCTCAATTTCACCTCTAAGGGCTTTGTTTTCCGAATAGATTTCATTAATTTCTTTAACAAGTTTTTGTTCGTTATTTTTTAATTGCCTATATTTTATATATCCCATTTCTCCAAAAAAGAAGGAATAAAAAAGGAAGGAAAAAACTAAAATCGAGAGGAGAAGAAAGATAATGTTTCTCCTCCTCTTTTCTTTACGAAGTTGTTCTTTAAGAATATTTCTTCTCATTTAAGTCCAAGATTGTAAAAGGCTGAAATACCTCTATAAACCGCTGTATTATCAAGTTCCTCTTCAATTTGAAGAAGCCTATTATATTTAGCAATTCTCTCCCCTCGACAAAGAGAGCCGGTTTTAATAAATCCCGTGTTACACGCTACTGCAAGGTCTGCTATAATCGTATCTTCTGTTTCTCCAGAACGATGAGATATAACTGCTGTATATTTATTATTTTTAGCAAGTTCTATAGCCTCAAGCGTTTCTGAAACAGTTCCGATCTGATTGAGTTTTATCAATATAGAATTAGCAATTGAACGATTTATTGCCTCGCTGATAATCGCTGGATTTGTAACCACAAGATCATCGGCAACAAGTTGAATCTTTCCACCGAGTCTTTTCGTAATTAATTCCCAACCATCCCAGTCAGCCTCACTCATTCCATCTTCAATGGAAATAATAGGATAATTATCAACCAACTTCTCATAAAAATCAATCATCTGTTCAGAATTTAGCTTTTTCCCATCGACCAAATAAACCCCATCTTTATAAAATTCAGAGGCAGCGGCATCCAAAGCAATATAAATATCTTTACCAGCCTCATATCCTGCTTTCTTTATAGAATCAATAATTAATTTAATTGCTTCTTCGTTGTTCTCTAATAGAGGAGCAAAGCCTCCTTCATCTCCAACTGAAGTATTAAGCCCTCTTTTTTTGAGGATTCCCTTTAATGTATGAAAAACCTCAACAGCAGATCTTAAAGCCTCTGAAAATCGACTAAAGCCTGTTGGCACTATCATGAATTCCTGCAAGTCAAGGTTATTATCTGCATGAACTCCACCATTTATAATATTTAGCATTGGAACGGGAAGAACCTTTGCATGAGTTCCACCAATATACCTATATAGAGGAAGTCCAGTTTCTTCAGCTGATGCTTTACATACAGCCATTGATACGGCCAAAATAGCATTAGCACCTAATTTGCTTTTATTTTCTGTTCCATCGAGATCAATCATTACTTTATCTATCTCTTCCTGATAGGTTGATTCCATTCCTATAATGTTAGGAGCAATTTCATTAATTATATTTTTAACTGCCTTTAAAACACCCTTCCCCATGAATCTTTTCTTGTCGCCATCTCTTAACTCAAGAGCCTCTCTTGTGCCAGTTGATGCACCTGAAGGAACTGTGGCTATACCTATTGCACCTGAATCAAGTAAAACCTCAACCTGCACTGTTGGATTACCTCTTGAATCGAGCACCTCTCTGGCTAATATGTCAATTATTTCTCCCATCTAATTAAGCCTCCTTTCAATAAAGTTTAACTATAATATCGCAAAAAAACAAATTCAATCAATGCTGAGAAAAATAGAATAACCGTCGCAGGTACGATTTTTTTGTAAACGCCAAAAAGATCAGCTTTAAAATATTCCTTAGTTAAAATCAAGCATAAATGAAGTGGTGAGAGTAAAACACCAATATAACCTGAAACAAATGCAATAGAAATCTCATAAGCCATGATGTCTTTTAAATGTAAAAGCAAGGGAAAGGTGCTTCCTACAAAACCAACACTTACTCCAGTTATTAATCCTGTTAGAAACGGAAGCAAAATAAAGACTAAAAGATATGGAACTCCTGAATGGGTAATTGTTTGAGCCAAACTATCTACAGCTCCTGAAAACTGTAACATCTCCTTAAAAAGGATTACTCCTATCACGAGAGTGATTACATCTTTCGTAAATCCATATTTAATTGTCAGAAATAGAGTATTTAACTTCTTTTTAAACCAGATAGTAAGCGCTAAGATATTAAAAAAAAGTGAAATATAAAGGTCAACTTTAAATATAATAACTGGTAGAAGAACAAGAATAATCGGAATAAAACTATAAAGGTCATTAATTTTATTTTTAACTGGACTTTTCTTGCAATTATCCAGATGTCTCATGCTAAATAGAAAACCAGTAATAAATAATACTATTCCCACAGGAATATTAAGTAGAATTAAATCTCTAAGTGGTACTCCAGACACCAGCGCAGCAAGAACGATACCAGGATAAAGGGGGAGTACTAATTCCCATGGATGCCTGTACCAGTAATTTATAAATGCCTTTTCTTCTCTCGAAACTTTAAAATCCTTTGTTGCGGACTCAACCATTGGAGCAGATAAATAGGCCCCACCCAAAGAAGGCAACATTCCTATAATTAAAGGCATAGAAATTATAGATAATTTTTTGTTGGTTAAAAGTTGCTGAGACGCTTCTGTCATTTTTTGTATTAATCCCACTTGCCTTAAAAAATACTCAAAAGATTTTATAAGAGTAAGAGAAAAAAGTAAATTTATTGATGTATGAGAAATTAAGCTTTCTCCAATAACTGATGGTAATTTTTCAAAATTAACAGGATAGAAAATGATAAAAAGAGTTGAACCTGCTAACATGGAAATTCCAATGTCTATTTTTCTACGAAGTAAAAAGAGTATAAATAAAAAAATAAAGGATAATTTAAAAATATCTATCATATTAATTTACTCCCTTAATCGAAGCTCAATTAGGTCAGACTGATGTTTAATCTATCAGAATAAATAAAAAAGCTAAAAAGTAACTCAAAAAAACTAATTATCTATCTTGTGTATAGCCTCTTTTTCGATATCTGCCAATGCCTCAGCAATGCACTCAGAAAGTGTCGGATGTGAATGAATAACTTCTCTTAGTTGTTTAACCTTTGCCTTTAGTCCTATTGCAAGAGCAAGCTCATGAATAAGCTCTGAAGCCTTTGGTCCGATAATATGTGCTCCTATTACAGTATCGCTTTCTCTATCTGCAAGGACTTTGACAAATCCATCAATTTCACCGATAGCATGGGCCTTG
This sequence comes from uncultured Nitrospiraceae bacterium, assembly GCA_937139565.1. GTDB lineage: Bacteria > Nitrospirota > Thermodesulfovibrionia > Thermodesulfovibrionales > Thermodesulfovibrionaceae > Thermodesulfovibrio. The sequence continues at coordinate 4,001 of CAKZQH010000004.1, forward strand.
CTAATTGCCCTAAATGGAAATAATCCTTTCTTTATATCAATACCCATTTCAATTGCTTCTTTTTCTTTTAAACCTACAGAAGCAACCTCTGAAATGGTAAAAATAGTGGAAGGTACAAGCGAATAAACCATCTTTTCTTTCTTTTCCATAATGTTCTTGCCAGCAATTTCTCCCTCTTTGTAGGCTACATGCGCTAAAAGCCACTTTCCATTCACATCTCCAACTGCAAATACACCATCCAAATTTGTTTCTAAATACTCATCAACTATAATTTCGCCCTTTTTTCCAAACTTAATTTCCGCATTCTTTAAAGACTCAGTATTATATGATCTACCAACAGAGACAAGTATTTTTTCAGCATAAATTTTCTTTCCACTTGATAGAGTAATCTCTAGTTCCTCATTATTTTTTTTCAAATTATCAATCATTACGCCTGTATGGAAGTCAATTTTTCTTTTTTTAAAAAGTCTCTCTAAGGTATGTGAAATGTCCTCGTCCGCCATTGGTAAAAGCCTCGGCATCACTTCCGTTATTGACACTTTACTACCAAGAAGATGAAAAATCCATGCGAATTCGCATCCTATTGCACCCGCACCAATTATTAAGAGGGATTTTGGAATGTCTTTTAAATTCCAAAGGTCGTCGCTTGATAAAATTTTATTACCATCAAACTCTAAGAAAGGAAGATTTGCTGGTCTGGAGCCAGTTGCAATTATTATTTTATCGAAAGTGATTTTCTGAGAACTATTTTTTAAAAACAATGTCTTTGGTGATATTAGTTCTCCATTATCCTTTATAACTTGAATACCAGATTGCTTAAGAAGCATGCTTAATCCTTTTCTTTGAGTTTCTACAACACTATCTTTTCTTTTAATCAAAGAGGAAAAATTAATTGTAAAATCCGTTGAATTATTTATTAACTCTTTGCTTTTTTTTATTTTATCAATAAGCTCAAGAGAAGATATAAGTGTCTTTGTGGGTATGCAACCTCTGTTAAGACATGTTCCGCCTAATTCATCTCTCTCAATCAAAATGACATCTGCTCCAGCCCTTTTAGCGGTTATTGCTGCTACATAACCACCTGGTCCACCTCCTAAAACTACGATCTTCATTACTTCTCTTCTTCCAGATAACTTTCGTATTCTTCAAAATCCATTAAATCATCAAGTTCATCAGCATTGTCCATCTCTATAACTGCAATCCAACCTTTACCATAAGGATCCTCATTGATAATCTCTGGATGTTCAACGAGTTCTTCATTAACCTGAACTACCACTCCGCTTACCGGAGAGATTACAGGTGAGGATGTTTTTGTTGACTCTATCTCAGCAAGTTCGGTATCTGCATCTACATGGGTTTCAACTTCTGGAAGCTCAATATAAATAATATCTCCAAGTGATTCTTGGGCATAATCAGTAATCCCTACTTTTACCTTTTTACTCTTACCTGATAATTTTACCCAAGTGTGTTCTTTGTGAAATTTGTAATTTTCTAAACTCATTTCCCCTCCAAATTTAAAGTTATATTCTGATTATTTAATTTGATGAATCACAATTTGTCAAGCAAAAAACTGAGCTACTGTTTTTTCTCAAGTGATTCTTTGACTTTATCTCTGATATCAATAATACAGAAAATCATAAATGATGTAAGAAAAACAACTCCTGAGGAAATAAAAAAAACAACCAAAAAAGCAAATAATGCCTGAAAAAAATCTTTACTTTTAAAATAACCAACCTGGCCTGCGTTGAAAGCAATAATAATGCTTCCTATAAAACCTAAAATCGTATAAATTTTGACTATAGTTTCACCGTATTTTAGAATTAACTTCTTCATCTATATCCTCCTGATTTTTAAAATATTATCACTCTTTGCAAAAAAATAGCAACATCCTTCTTGCTTCGAAAAATATATATTAGAAATACTTAAATCAAGCCTTAAAGGGTGGATAAATGGGTTCTTCCATTTTTATTGTCTGCAAAATAGATTGGATTTAATCATGTCTTTGTTTTTAACATTTTACTATTCTAAGCAAAAACTTAATTAAGCCTAAATATAGTAAAACTAAGATATGATGCAAAAGAAACCCAAAGAAAGTAAGGTAAAAGAAGTAATGCCGAAAGCCTTGAATTCTGCCAAGTAAATATTATCAATAAACCAACAGTTAACCAGATTAAAATTGCATCTATAAAGGCAAGAAAAAGCATATTTTTTACAAAAAATATATAACTCCACATGGCATTTACAAATCCATTAAACAAATAAAGTGAAAGTATATGATAAAAATATTTCTCGTGTCTTGTCTTATTTATAAATAAAATTAACGAAATGGCAGTAAGAACGTATATAACTGTCCAAATAACCCCAATAGTTCCACCAGGTGGAGTAATTGCAGGCTTTACAATGTTGGGATACCATTCTTTAACTCCTTGCGCTGTAAAGAAACTTCCCACATTTGCTACCAAAAAATAGAAAATAGGCACCCAAATATAGTGAATATTTTTAATTATTGATTTCACGATATAGGATTTTACCATAATTTTTGATTTTACTTATAATATAAAAATAATTTTTATCTGGAGGTAAATATGAAACTGAGTGAATACTTTGAAGCAACAAAAGGTATTGGTGTCCTCGCTACAGCTAATAAAGAAGGTATAGTTGATGTTGCACTGTATGCAAGACCACACTTTATTGACGAAGAGACAGTTGCCTTTATAATGGCAGACAGATTATCCCATAAAAATATTGAGTCCAATCCTCACGCAGCTTACATCTTTATTGAATCAGGAGAAGGTTATTCAGGAAAAAGACTCTATCTTACAAAAATTAACGAGGAGAAGGATAGCCCGCTGATTGAGACTCTTATCAGAAAAAAATATCCACCTGAAAAATACGGAAGCGAGCCAAAATACCTGGTTTATTTTAAGATTGACAGAATTAGGCCATTGATTGGAGATTAATCATTGAAACAGGATGAAGCGAGAAGGCCAAGTATAAGGTCTTTTCTTACGAATCTTGATGTTCCAATGTCTATTTGGAAAAAATTATGGCTCATATTGAATAACAACTTAAAAAAAATTCTGACTCTAAAGAGCTGTTGCGGTCATAAAGGACAACCTGGATGTTGACAAATAGATAGAATATCCCGGGTGGATGATAAGAAATCTTAGATTATTTCCGGTATTATCATCCACTCTATACTCCATAAGTTAGTATCTGACTATTTGAGACAAACTAATCCTCCAGTTTTAAAATAAACAACTATTTTGTCAATGTTATTTATTAACACTGCACTTCATCAAAAAATCAAAGCATTTCAATAACTTATAATCTCTGAACTCATAAGTATAGTCTAATGTAATTTATGCATTTATTTATTTGAGCCTTATATATCCGTCTTTCC
>CAKZQH010000005.1 GCA_937139565.1 uncultured Nitrospiraceae bacterium
GTGCAAAAATGAGCAGATTTTGAAGGTATTTTGTTGAAATATCAATGACTTACAAATTTTATCTGACAAAGTCAGGATTTATTTACAGTGGTTTTTAAGTTCTTAGTGATGAAGTTGATATACAGAAGGAACTGAAGTTTTTAAGGAAACTTTATGGCCTATTAAGGCTTTATATGAATTTTTTTCAGCTTATTTCTAAAAAGGATAGTTATTATGGTAATCAAGAGATATGATACTGCGAAGACTCCGTATCACAGGATATTAGAGTTAATATAGGTAAGCAAAGAGATGAAGAAGGAGTTAATGAAACAATATGATAGTTTGAATTCTGCAGAAATATCCAGAGAGATTGAGAATTTACAGGAAAGACTGATAGAATTAGCTAAACATAAGCAGAAGGACATTAGGAATAGAAAACCTATTCATCGCAGAAAGGTTAAATTTTTCTACTTTCGTTTAGAATTTTTATATAAGGAAACTAATTGTATTTTGTTTATATTTTATGTGAGTCAATAGAGAGGTATTTTTTATGATTGAAAAGTTTTTTGAATTTTTAGATGAATCCCTTGCTGAGCTAAAAGATAAGGGTCTTTATCGAGGCATTAGGGATCGAGAATATTCATCAAATATGATTATCAAAATTGATGGGAAAAACTATATTAACTTCGCCTCAAACGATTATCTGGGGCTTACTCATCATCCTTTAGTAATTGAAGCTGCTAAAAAATCTTTGGAATTATTTGGTACAGGTGCCGGTGCCTCGAGACTTTTAAGTGGAGGAACAATCCTTTATAAAAATCTCGAAGAACTTCTATGTAAAATTAAAGGCACACCAAGAGCTCTTTTACTAAACTCAGGTTATACTGCTAATACTACTGTAATACCCTGCCTCATGGAAGAGGAAGATCTTATCTTAAGTGACGAATTAAATCATGCAAGCATTATTGATGGTTGCAGGTTAAGTAAAGCAAAAAGAATAATATTTCCTCATAAAGACATGGATGCCCTTGAAAAATTAATAAAGAGTAATAGAAGATCCAGTGGAAAACTAATGATTGTCACAGACAGTGTTTTTAGTATGGATGGAGATATTGCGCCTCTTCGTGATATTTATATTTTATGTAAAAAATACGAAGCTCTCCTTTATGTTGACGATGCCCATGGCACAGGAGTTCTCGGAAATGGTTCAGGAGCTTTGAAGCACTTTGATATTCCGAGCGAATCTTTTATCCTTCAAATGGGCACGCTTTCTAAAGCTATAGGATCTTTTGGAGCTTTTGTAAGTGGTAATGAGATACTTATTGATTGGATTATAAATAAAGGTAGAGGATTTATATTTTCCACCGCTCTACCTCCAGCAGTAGTGGGTGCAGCCTATGCTTCCTTAAAAATCATTGAAGAAGAAAAATCCCTGATAGAAAAATTATGGAATAATACTAAAATAGTTTTTGAATTTTTAAAAAAGCTTAAATTTCAAATGACAAATACAGAAACTCCAATTATTCCGGTTATTTTTAATAACATTGAAGAAGCTCAAAAGGCATCAGATACATTACTTAGATATGGAATATATGCACCTGTTATTAAGCCTCCTACAGTAAAGAATGTAAGAATAAGAATAACTATCTCAGCTGCTCACTCTGAAAAGGATTTAGAAACTCTCAAAGAAGCTTTTATCCACCTTTACCAACAACTTCGCCAAGTTTAAATATAGGAAGATATAAGGAGATGACAATAAAACCTATAGTTACTCCAAGAAAAACTATTAGCGCAGGTTCAAGCATACTCATAAGATTAGCAACTGCATTATCAACCTCTTCATCATAAAAATCAGAAATTTTATTTAACATATCATCGGTAGCACCTGTAGACTCTCCGACATTTACCATTTGCGTAAATACAGGTGGAAACAAATGAGATTTACCTTTAAAAGTCTCAGTAAGAGATTTACCTGCTGTAATCTCATCTTTCATTTCCATAACTACCATTTCTATTAACTTATTACCACAGGCTCTTCCTGCTATTTCTATACTCGTGAGAATCGGCACACCACTTCCGAGTAACGTACCAAGAGTTCGAGAAAATCTTGACAAAGCTGCTTTTTGAAGTATGACTCCTAAGATTGGAATTTTTAAAAGAATTCTGTCAGTCAAAAGAAGTCCTGGATCAGTTTTTCTTGTAATTTTAATTAGAATAAAAAGACCAATAAATCCAGATAAAATAAAAATTCCAGAGCTTGCCATAAAGTTACTAAGACCAATTGTAATCTTGGTAGGAAGAGGCAAATCCATTCCCATTTCGCCAAATAATTTCGCAAAAGTAGGAATAACAAATATCATAATAACCGCAACCACAAGAACAGCAATAGCTATAACCAATGATGGATATATCATTGCACCAATTATTTTTCTCTTTAACTTTATCATCTTTTCAAGATAGTCAGCCATTCGCTGCAAAACCTTATCAAGCATACCGCCTTCTTCTCCAGCTCTTACCATATTTATAAAAAGTGTGCTAAAAACTTTTGGATGCCTTCTCATAGCATCAGCTAAAGAAGCACCTTTTTCTATATCATTTCTCATCTGAATGAGTATTTTCCTGAAGGTTTTGTTTTTAATCTGTCCTATAAGGGCATCAAATGCTTGTACAATAGGAACGCCTGATGAAAGCAAAGTGGCAAACTGACGAGTAAAAAATAAAAGATCTTTCGAAGAAACTTTACCAAAACTGATAACTCTTCTTTCCTCTTTCTCTCTTATATAACGAGGAATAATTCCGTTTTTTCGTAAAGCAAGGATAACCTCTCCTTCACTTTCAGCTTCAAGCTCGCCAGATACTAAATTTCCCTCTTCTGTTCTACCTTTCCATATGTAAATTGCTGGCATATTAAAATCTCCTAATTAATTAAACAATACAATTTTTATCCCAAAAAAAACAAGTATCATTGGAACAATAATTATTAAATACCTCATGAGCTTTCTTAAAGGTCTCTCTCTTATATACTCAGTAACCAAACCATTTAATCCATAAAAGCCATGATAAACTGCAGCAAGTAAAAAAATTATATTAAAAACCTTCCACCAAGGATCACTCAATCTGGCCATAACTGCTTCATATGAATAGTTATTGTGTCCCATAAAGTGCATCAAAATAAAGTGATACAGCAAACCAAAAACTAAAATCACACCAGTTATTCGATGAAGTAACCAGCTCCACATTTAAAATACCTCCATTAAAAAGAAAAATCCGCAAACAATCCATATCACTGCCACGGCCACTACTCCCAAATATGCCAAAGGCTTTTGAATTTTAGTTGAAAGTCCAGCTTCAAGTAAAGTAATCCTGATTCCTGCAAAAACATGAATAAGAACTGCGGCAAATAGTAATAATTCACCAATCTTTAGAATCGGATTTTTCATAAAATTCATTAATTGATCATAGGCAGATGGATTTTTTAGATGGCTTAAAACAAATATATGTGCAATTAAATAAAAAGTCAATATAACACCCGTAATTCGGTGAACAAGCCATGCTAAAGAACCTGTATTCCATCTGTATCTCATTAATCGCCTCCTTTAAAACCTTTTTTTACAGCAAGTCTCTTTATTTTAAGTATATGCTTGGTTATATCTATTTCCTTTGGACAAACCTCAACACAGTTAAAAATAGAATGACATCTCCATACGCCATGTTCTCCTGTTATTCTCTCTAATCTGCTATCTGTGGCTTTATCACGAGTATCAAAAAGAAATCTATATGCCTTAAGCAAAGCAGAAGGGCCGAGATATTCCTTGTCTGCCCAAAAAACTGGACAGGAAGTAGTACAACTGCCACACATAATACAAGTTATGGATTCAAGGATTTTATGCTGATCCTCTTGAGACTGAATTCGCTCTCTTTCTGGGGGAGGATCATCATTAATGAGATAAGGTAAAACCCTGTCATTCTTTTCAAAAAAAAGAGTCATATCAACCACAAGATCCTTGATTACCGGAAGTGATGGAAGAGGTTCAATTTCAATCAACTCTGGTAAATCCTTTACAAGAGTCTGACACGCAAGTCTGTTTAAACCATTTATTTTCATGGCGCAGGAACCACAGACACCGTGAGCGCAAGATTTTCTGAATGTAAGAGTGCCATCTAAGTTTTCCTTAATCTTAATAAGACCATCCAAAACCCTTTCCATACTTTCAAGTTTAATTCTAAACTCATCCCATCTTGATGAAGGTGATTCCTCAGGTAAATATCTTTTAATACGAAAGGTGTAGAATTTACTCATCAGTATTTCCTCTCCTCAGGTTTAAATCTCGTTATTTTTACAGGCTTATATTTGAATGTAATTCCTCTGTCAGACTTAAACGCAAAGGTATGTTTAAGCCAGTTCTCATCATCTCTGTTCGGATAATCCTCTCTACAATGGGCTCCTCTACTTTCTGTTCTTACCAATGCTGACTGAGCAACAACTTCAGACAGGGTGATCATGTGACTGAGTTCAATAGCCTCGAGAAGTTCCGTATTAAATGTTTTAGACCTGTCAGTAAGAGATATTTCTTTAAATCTTGTCTTTAAATCTTCAAGTTCCACTAAAAGTTCTTTTAACTCCTTCTCTATTCTAAAAACCGAACACTTATCCATCATGGTTGTCTGCAAATCTTTTCTTATAGAGGCTATACTTTCTTTTCCCTTTGCATTCCTTAAATTTTCAATCTCCTCAAAAGTCTTATCAATTCTATCCTTTTTAACTCTCCCCTTTTGCATATCTTTAAGCATTTGAGTTGCCGTTTTCCCAGCTCTTCTACCAAAAACCACTGTATCAAGGAGAGAGTTACAGCCCAATCTATTTGCTCCGTGAACAGAAACACAAGCACATTCTCCTGCTGCAAAAAGTCCATATATCACTGAGCCATCAACATCCTTTAAAACTCTTCCATCAATGTCAGTTGGAATTCCTCCCATTGCATAATGGGCAGTAGGCACAACTGGAATTGGAGCCTCAGAAGGATCAATTCCCATATAAATTTTTGAAAATGTTGTTATTTCAGGGAGCCTTTCTTCAAGAATCTTTTTATCTACATGTCTGAGGTCCAGATAAACATAATCTTTGCCATTGATTCCCCTTCCCTCTCTTATTTCTGTTAGAATAGCACGTGAAACCATATCTCTCGGTGCAAGGTCTTTAATGGTAGGAGCGTATCTTTCCATAAATCTTTCACCTTTTCCGTTTATTAAAATTCCACCTTCTCCTCTTGCACCCTCAGTAATCAATATACCAAGTCCGTATAAACCAGTTGGATGAAACTGGAAAAATTCCATATCTTCAAGAGGTAATCCCTGCCTAAAAAGCATGCTTAAGCACTCACCAGTGCTTGCATAGGCATTGGAAGTTACTTTAAAAATCTTTCCATATCCACCGCTCGCTATAATTACAGCCTTTGATTCAAAAACATGTAAAGAACCATCCTTTATGTTAACTGCGATAATACCTTGCACTGAATTATTCTCTACAACAATATCAAGGACTTGAAACTCCTGAAAAAACCTTACTCCCCTTAACTGACACTGCTCATAAAGTGCAAACAAAACTGCATGGCCTGTTCTATCTGCCGAATAACAGGCTCTTCTTACTGGTGCTGCACCAAAATCTCTTGTGTGTCCACCAAAACGCCGCTGTGCAATTTTACCCTCAGGTGTGCGGGAAAAAGGAACTCCCATGTGTTCAAGCTCTATAATTGTGGGAATTGCGTCATAACACATTATCTCTATAGCATCCTGATCACCAAGAAAATCACTCCCTTTTACAGTGTCGTAGGTATGCCACTCTGGACTATCAGGCTCTTCATTTCCAAGAGCCGCACCTATTCCTCCCTGAGCAGCAGTAGAGTGAGATCGAGTGGGATAAAGTTTACTCAAAACAGCTACTGAACCGGTATTAATACACTCAATTGCTGCACGGCAACCTGCTAATCCTGAACCAATTATAACCGTATCAAAATAGTGCTTATTAATTTCCATTCGCCTCTCCTAATTTGCAAAAATAATTTTATTTTGTATAATTTAATTCACAATGTCAAGTTAGGAGGGGAAAAAATGGGATATGTGCCAAGTCCAAGTTATAGTATAACAATACGAGTAGAAATAGAAAATCGAATTGGAATGTTTGCAAAGATTGCATCAGCTATTAGTGGAGCAGGCGGAGATTTGGGTTCAATTGATATTGTAAAAGTAGAAAAAGGACGAATAATCAGAGACATAACTATAAACGCACGAGATGAAGATCACGAGAGAAAAATTATTAAAGCCCTCAAACATATAGAAGGAGTAAAAATCCTACGGGTAATGGATAGAACCTTCCTTGTTCATGAAGGAGGGAAAATTGGTATATATAATAAAATAAATATAAAAGGTAGAGAAGACCTATCCAGAGTTTACACACCTGGAGTAGCAAGAGTATGCCTTGACATTCACAAAAATCCAGAACATGTTTATAGATATACGATTAAGGGAAATACAGTTGCTGTCATTACGGATGGCACTGCTGTTTTAGGACTTGGAAACATAGGACCTGAGGCTGCGATGCCTGTTATGGAGGGAAAGTGTATGCTCTTTAAAGAATTTGGTGGAGTAGATGCCTTTCCAATTGCGATTAGGAGCACAGATGTGGATGAATTGGTTAATATCATTAAAAAAATATCCACTCCTTTTGGAGGAATAAATCTTGAAGACATTTCTGCCCCTCGATGTTTTGAAGTAGAAAAAAGACTTCGTGATGAGCTTAACATTCCAGTTATTCATGATGACCAGCATGGAACTGCTATAGTTACGCTTGCAGCTCTCATTAATGTTGGTAGAATACTTAAAAAAGACATTAGAGAATTTAAAATAGTTATCTCAGGTGCTGGTGCAGCAGGAACTGCTACTACCTACATGCTTCTTGATTACGGAATAGAAGATATTATTGTTTGCGACAGAGAAGGCACTATTTATGAAGATAGAACAAAAGATATGGACGGTTACAAAAAAGAGATTGCTCAGAAAACAAATCCCAGGAAAATAAAAGGTTCTCTCAGTGATGCCCTTGTAGATGCCGATGTTTTTATCGGACTTTCTGCTCCAAACATTCTAAAGCCTGAAGATATTGAAAAGATGGCAAAAAATAGGGTAGTTTTTGCTTTAGCAAATCCCGATCCTGAAATAGCTCCAGAGCTTGCAATGCCCCTTGTGAAAATAATGGCCACAGGCAGGTCTGATTATCCAAATCAGATAAATAATGTTCTTGCCTTTCCAGGACTATTCAAAGGACTACTCGAAGTTCGTGCAAAAGGAGTTGACAAAGAGATATTTTTTGCAGCTGCCCATGCCATTGCAAATATTATCAAAGAGGATGAATTAAGCGAAGATTATATAATACCAAGCATTTTCAATAAGAAGGTGGCTATAGCCGTCTCTCATGCAGTTGCTGAAAAAGCCAAAAAACTTAAGTTAGCAAGGTAGATATTGACTTTTTTAAGGTTTTTTAATATTATCATTTAAAACTTTTAAAAGGAGGGGTAATATGAAAGGGTCTAGTCGTTGGTTATTAGCTTTAACATGCCTCGTTTTTTTATTAGGCCTTACAGCATTGGCTGAAGCCCAGAAAAAAGTCTATATCAAATGGGGAGCCACATCTGTCCGTTCAGGTCTTTATGCTAACACAGTAGCAATGGCCAAAGTAGTCAACAAAGCCTATCCGGGTGAAATTGAAGTTACTGTTGTCGAAACAGGAGGATTCCTTGAGAATCTTACAAGGCTTCAAAGAAAAGCAATACACATAGGACCTGCTGATGCTTCTGCAGGATATGCTAATTATGCAGGTATTATCGATTATCAAGGTAAAGCAAATCCAAATTTAAGAATTCTCTGGGGTGGTTATATAACACCTATACACATAGTAGTAGCTGAAAAAGCAGGAATTAAATCCATAAAGGAAATAAAAGGCGTTCCATTTGCTATGAATCCTGGAACAACTTCTGGTAGAGTGGTTGAATTGTTTTTCAAAGCACTTAATATCCAGCCTGACTATAAACTAATGGGAATAGGAGCCAGTGCTGATGCAATGAAATCTGGTGTAGTTAAGGGATGGTATAAGGCTGGTTTTAAAGATGCTGCCATTCTCGATCTTGAAGCAAACATGGATATTAAGATCTTACCGGTTACAAAGGCTATGGTTGACGAGTTTAACAAAGTATATCCAGGACAGGGACTTTCAATGGAGATTCCTGCAGGACTTTTTAAGAGTGTAAAGAAACCCCAACTCAGTCTTGCCTATGTGGTTACTGATTTTGTAGACAAAGATGTTCCGGAGGATGTGGTATTCAAGATAGTCAAAGCAGTTTGGGAAAATAGAAAAGAAATTGTCGGTTCCTTAGCAACGCTTAAAGAAGGAAATTTTGAAGATATGTTTGGAATGGCAGCAAAATACTGCAATGTTCCCCTTCATCCCGGAGCTGTTAAATTCTACAGAGATGTCCTCAAGGTTAAAATTCCAGATAAGCTAATACCACCAGAGATGAAAAAGAAATAAGGAGGGAAAAATGCAAAAGCTTATACTTTTTTCAGTATTTCTCCTTTTTGTATTCATAACGCCAATTCTATGTTTTGCACAACCAACTGTCACAATTACACCGGCCTCTGGTGCTCCTGCAACGGTTATTTCCATTGATGGAAAAGGCTTTCAACCACAAGAAGAAATAGAAATTATCATAACCCTGGAAGAAGGTGAAAAGGTAGGTCTTGGGACAGAAAAGGTTGATGTAATTGTGACAAATAATGAAGGTGTTTTTTCTGTAAAATCAGGTATTCCTGTGAATGCAAAACCAGGAATGCATAAAATTGAGATAAGAGGAAGTAAAGGGAGTTTAGTCGAGACAAAAGTTGAAGTGACACCTGCTAAAAAATAAATGAGGAGGAACTATAGTTTTTATGCGTGAACTGACAGGCGCTTGGAAAGTAATAGTTGGAATTCTAGTTGGCATATGGGGAATTTTTATCATATATACTGCGCTTTTATATTCTCTTCACCCTCTTCTTCAGGGTGGAATCTCACTCTCAATTGGACTTGCTATAGTATTTCTTGTCTATCCTATTTCTAAAAGACTACTGAAGAAAAAAATACCTAAGATTGTTCAAGTTTTCATCACTGGTACTAAGAATGCTCCGTCACTGATTGATTTCATATTTATTGCTCTTAGCCTTATTCCAAGTCTATATATAATGTTAAACTGGGAAGAAATTGTTCGGAATCCGGGAGTTTTTGAGACATATCATCTTGTGCTTGGTGGACTTCTAATTTTTGCTCTTCTCGAAGGCACTCGTAGGTCCCTTGGGTTAACCATACCACTTTTAGTGCTTTTCTTTATTTTATATACGATTCTTGGACCTAAAATTCCTGGAAGATTTGCTCATCCTGGCTTCAATTTTACAGATATTCTTTATCAACTCTATCTGATGACCGAAGGTGTTTGGGGATTACTCACAGACATGACAAGCAGAATAATAGCACCATTTATTATATTCGGACCGATTCTTTTTGCAACTGGTGTTGGCTCTACAGTAATGGATTTATCCACATACTTTGGCGGAAAAATCAGAGGAGGACCAGGACACGTTGCGGTAATATCAAGCTCTATGTTTGGAATGCTTTCAGGTTCTTCAGTTGCTAATGCTGCAACGACAGGCTCTTTTACAATTCCTCTTATGAAACGCTTTGGTTTTTCAAGAGAATTTGCTGCTGCTGTTGAAGCTGCGGCATCATCGGGTGGTCAGATAATGCCACCAATCATGGGTGCTGGTTGTTTTGTTATGGCAGAGTTTTTAAATATTCCTTACACATCCATCATGATTGCTGGCTTGATTCCTGCCCTGATTTATTTTGCAGGCATTGCAGCTGGAATTTGGATTGAGGCAGGAAGAACTGGTATGGGTAAGCTTCCCAAGGAGCTTATGCCTGAGTTAAAAGCAATATTAAAACCAGAACGAATACTCGGCTTTGCTCTTCCTATAGGTACACTGGGAGTTCTTTTATTTATGTTTTTCCCACCACAAGTTTGTGCTGCATGGGCTATTGTTGTATCAGTAGTGTTTTTCACACTCTTTGGCGGTCCTCTGAATCCAGCGCAAATTTGGGATAGAGTAAAAAAAATCTGGCAAGGTTTGTTTGAGGGGGTAGTAAAAGCTCTTGCCTGGCTGATGGTTATGATGGCATGTGTACAGATTGCAGTAAGTCTTATCTCTCTTACAGGATTTGGTGTAAAAATCTCTGAGCTTATCATAGAAATCTCAGGATACAATGTTTATTTGGCATTAATAGCTACCATGCTTACAGCAATTATACTTGGAATGGGAATGACAACCACAGCTGCTTATGTAATAGCTGCAGCTGTTTTAGTACCAGCTCTTCAACAAATGGGGATAGATCCTCTTGCTGCCCATCTCTTCATATTCTATTTTGCCATTAAATCTGGACTTACACCTCCGGTCTGCATTACGGTCTTTACAACTGCTGCTATTGCAGGTAGCAATTGGCTTAAATCAGCCTGGGATTCGATGAAGCTTGGAATTGGTGGATATATAATGCCCTTTTTCTTTATGTTTGTACCAGCCTATCTAATGAAAGGACCTGGTTGGGAAATTGCCTTTATTTTCGTAGGTGCCTTTCTTGCCATGTTTGCTATTGAAGCTGCTGTTTTAGGCTACTTTACGAAACCTTCTACACCTATTGAAAGAATACTCTATCTCATTGGTGGACTCGTAATGATGGCTCCTGATCACTGGACTTTCATTGGAATAGGTATATTTTTTATTGGATACCTCCTTGAAAGATTTGACATACAAATTCCAATAATTGGAAAAAGACCAGTACAGATTGTAAGGGCTAAATAGAGGAAGCCTCCTTTTAAGGAGGCTTCCTCTTCCATATAAAAATTATTTCTCTCTACTCAAAAATTTCCTTATTTTTTCAAAAGACACCCAATGAGGTGCATTATCCAATAGATAGACTTCAGCCTGTGGGAAAATTTCCTTCAGATCAAAAATTGCTTTTACTGGAAGAATTTTATCCTGTGTTCCATGAATTAATTTCAAGTTGCGGATGTTTAATTTTTGAGAGACTTCTATTTTTGAAGAACAAAGATATTCAAGGCCCTTTATCAGTTTATCATGATCGAAATCAGGAAAAGTAGGTGTGCATCCCGCACTTATTAAAAAATCTTTAACCACATTGTGAGGACTAAGACTCATTTTATTAATCATCCTTCTAATCACTTTTTCTTTAACATAATCTGTAAATCTTATAAACCCGGCTACAATTATTATAGATTCAAATCGTTGAGTGAAAAAGGAGATATTTTTAAGCACTATGTGACCACCTGTTGACCAAGCAATTAGGTTACTGCCTTTCCTATCTTTTAAAAAATCAATAATGCCTCTTTCATCATAATCTACAAAAGGAATAATAAATAGGCAATCTTCTTGAGTATCTCCTAATGCCTCCTTGAAACCAGCCCAACCTGAAATAAATAAATTCATCGAGTCCTTAATCCTCAATCGGAAAAAATTTGCCCTTATTAATCTATTCTGCTATAATTTAACAAATGTTGAACCTTATAAGACAATTTTTAACAAAGCTTACTGAAGACAGATACTTTTATCTTAAGTTTCGTCTTATTCTGCTGAATACATTTTTTGCAATCATTCCTCTTGTTATTGTTGTAACAATCACATATTTCTGGATCTACAACATAGTTCATGACGAATTTAGAAATAATCTAAGATGGCAGATGGCAGAAACAAGACACTCCCTTGAATTTTTCATTTCTGAGAGAATTTCTGCCCTTAAATTTATTGCCCATTCCTATCCTGAAGACTACTTCAGTGATGAAAAAAAATTCTATAGGCTTTTTTTGGATTTTAAAAAGGAGTTTGAAGGAATAGTTGATATGGGAATAGTCAACAGCAAAGGAATACAGATTTTATACGTAGGACCCTATCAACTAAAAGGGAAAGACTATTCTCAGGCAGAATGGTTTAAAGAAATGACCTTAAGGACTGAATATGTGACAGATGTCTTTCTCGGATACAGAAAAATCCCTCATTTTTCAATAATAATAAAACAAGATTTAACTTCCAAGGATGACTATAGGCTTTTAAGAGTATCCATAAATATGGATATATTACAAAGATTTGTATCAAAGCTTGAGCTCGGCTCTCAGGATGACATCTTCCTTATAAATAAAGACAAAATTCTTCAAACTAATTCAAAGCTTTTTGGTTCCGCTTTAGAACCATTCAAGTCTTTTGCATTAAAAATTGAGACGGATAACAAAGATATAAAAATTTACGAGATAGATCTTAATAAAAAGCAGGCATACTTAGCTTATGGCCCGATCAAAGAAACAAACTGGATTCTTCTAACTATAATAGGTTCAAAACCATATAAAAAAATTCCTTCCTTTTTTACCAAAGAAGTTACCTTAATCAGTCTTTTCAGTATTGCTCTCATTTTTTTTGTGATAACAAGTTCAATAAACAGTCTGGTGAACAGAATACATAGAGCAGACCAGGAGAGAGAAATTGCCATTGCCAATGCAGAACATGCTGATAAGCTTGCTTCCATCGGAAGATTGGCTGCAGGAGTTGCCCATGAGATAAATAATCCTTTGGCGATAATAAATGAAAAAGCAGGATTAATGAAAGATCTCCTCGAATATGGAGATATTTGTCAAAACAAAGATAGATTTATTCAGCTTATAAGTGCAATACAGGAGAATGTTACAAGATGTAAAACAATTACTCATAGACTTTTGAGCTTTTCTAAAAAGATTGATAGAGCAAGAGAAGATTTTTATATTAATGAGGCAATACAGGAGGTAATCGGATTTATAGAAAAAGAAATTCAAACAAAGGGCATAAAAATAGTTTACGATTTTCAGAAAAATTTGCCTAAAATTAGAACTGATAAGGGACAACTTCAACAGGTATTGTTAAATATTATAAACAATGCTGTTGATGCTGTTGACATTGGGGGGCTAATAGAGATTAAAACAGAATCTATCGATAATGATAGAATAAAGATATCAATTAAAGACAACGGACCGGGAATTCCGAAAGATCGTATGAAACATATTTTTGAACCTTTTTACACTACCAAAAGCAAAGGAACAGGGCTGGGTCTATATATTTCTTACGGAATTATAAAAAAACTTGGAGGAGACTTGAAAGTATTAAGCGAAATTGGTAAAGGAAGTATATTCTCAATACAAATACCTGTTAATCCTGAAGCGGAGGAGATTAAATGAAAAAAGGAAAAATACTGATTATTGACGATGAACAGGAGCTGGTTACAACATTAGCAGAAAGGCTTAATATCAGAGGATATGAAGCACACGGACTTTCTAACTTTGCTGGAGCATTTAAATTCTTAAATGATGTTCTTGATGTTGTTATTCTCGATATTGGACTACAGGATACAGATGGACTTGAAGTATTAAAAAGAATAAAAGAAATAAATCCATCTATTCAAGTAATAATGCTATCAGGGTATGGTGATGATGAGAGAATAAATAAAAGCCTGCAGTTAGGAGCATTTGATTATCTTATAAAGCCTGTTGAAATAGAAGATTTGATCTCAAAGATTGAAACAGCGAAACAGAAAAAGGAGAAATCAAAATGATGGATAAACCATTTGCTTTTATAGGAAAAATAATAGCCGATTTTACTCATGAAATTAACAATCACCTTGCCTTAATAAAGGAATCAGCAGGGCTTATATCAGATGTATGTAGAGGAAAAAAAACAATCGATAAAAAAGAAATGCCATATATTATTGAAAGTGTTGAGGCTATTGAAAATCAGATAAACAAAAGTGTGAATTTTATCACTTATTTCAATAGATTTGCCCATAGAATGGATAGCTTTAAAAGCACTTTCAAATTAAACGCTGTTGTTGAAGAAATGTATGAATTACTTAAAAGATACTTAAACAGAAAAAAAGTATCTTTCAACTATGAATTACCATCAAATCTTCCTGATGTTGATAGCTCTCCATTTATATTACAGTTTGTAATATTCTATGCAATAGATAGTTTTTTGAAAAAATCCCAACCAGGTGCAAGGATTTTCATGACAGCTGATAGAGAAAATGATTTAATTAAGCTGATAATAAAATATGAAGGTGAATTCAATGAAAATATCAGTCAGGATATATGGCCACTTTTTTCTGTCCAGGAGATTGTATCAAATACAAATATAAAAATCTCAGCCACCGAGAAAACCATGAATATAGAAATTAATTTATAAATAATGTGAAAAGCTATTTGTTTTCCTTATTTTCCATAATCTTTCTTGCCGTGTCAAATTCACCTTCTTCAGCAAATGCTATAGCAGACATTGTAAGCTCAAGTTTTCTCTGATAGGCACCTTTAATTTTATCCATTAGAGTTTCAATATCAACAGGTTTTCTTAAAAACTCATAAGCACCCAGTTTCTGAGCTTCTTCCTGATCCTTTTCTGTACCATGTGCGGTAAGAATAATAATCTGAGTTGTGGGATATGCCTGTCTAATCTGCCTTAAGACTTCAATTCCATCCATTCCAGGCATTCTTAAATCGAGAACTATTACATCAGGCTCCTGTTCTTTAGCGTAACTTATTGCCTCCTCACCACTATAGACAGTATCTGGCTTAAGCTCTCTCATCTCAAGCCTTTTGGCAAGAGTCTTTACAAACTCTACTTCATCATCTACAAGTAAAACTCGCATTTGTCTTCCCATATTTACCTCCTATTATTTTAGATCTTTTAAAGATATTATAAAATTTTAAGAAAAATGTAAAGCAATTATAAATTATTCACTTATAAAAAATTATAATAACATTTTTTTATGTCATTTATGTAATAATTTTATAATCTTATATCTAAAAAGTCAGGAGGTTAGGATGAAGATAAGCTGTCTGATCTTGTTGATTCTTATGCTATTTACTGTTATTATCGTTAATCCTGTTTTTGCGGAAAACTCACCATCCACCGAAAGTTCAATGCCATGGTGGGCATGGCCATTAATTTTATTTGTGGTTACTTTTATACTCGGAGTATTAGCTGTGTTGGGAGGGGTCGGAGGTGGTGTTCTTTTTGTCCCAATAGTTGGTGGATTTTTTCCTTTTAACATGGATTTCGTAAGAGGTGCAGGGCTTTTTGTTGCATTAGCCGGTGCGCTTGCTGCTGGACCAGGACTTCTAAAAAGAGGCTTTGCTGATTTGCGGCTTGCAATACCGCTTGCATTGATAGCATCTGCCTCTGCAATAGTAGGTGCCATGATAGGACTTGCTCTTCCACCGCATATAGTTAATATAGCATTAGGTACAACAATTCTTATGATTGTTGCAATTATGCTTCTTGCAAAAAAGTCCGAATATCCTGAAGTAAAAAAAGCGGATGCACTTTCGCAGGCATTAAGAATAAACGGAATATACCATGAAATTTCTACAGGAAAGGAAATCGAATGGAAAGTTCACAGAACTCCTCAGGCTCTTATCCTCTTCGTAGCCATCGGAATAATGGCTGGAATGTTCGGTTTAGGTGCTGGATGGGCAAATGTCCCTGTTTTAAACCTGTTAATGGGCGCACCTCTTAAGGTTTCGGTTGCAACAAGTAAATTTCTTCTTTCAATTACTGATACATCAGCAGCATGGATTTATCTAAATAATGGTGCGGTTCTTCCAATGTTGGTTGCTCCAAGTATAGTAGGAATAATGCTTGGTTCAGTAGTCGGAGTTAGAATACTTGCTGTAGCAAAACCGAAAATAGTTAGATACATTGTTATAGGAATGCTTCTTTTTGCAGGAATAAGGGCATTACTAAAGGGACTTGGAATATGGAAGTAAAGGAGGGACAAAAATGACAAAACATAAAATTAAGGAAGAACAGCTCGTATATGCAAAATGGCTTGATTGGGGTATGAAGATTGGTCTTCTTTTGCTTATTTTGACTTTTATAGTTTATCTGACTGGTATACTTTCTCCCAAAATACCAATATCAGAATTGCCTAATTACTGGAAACTAAAGGCTCATCAATATATGGCTTCAGCAGGTCTGCAGCCTGGCTGGGCATGGGTAGCCCTTATCACAAAGGCAGATTTTTTAAACTTTATACCTATAGCATTTCTTGGAGCTGTAACCATCTTCTGCTATATAAGAATATTGCCTATTTTTTTAAAAAATAAACAGATTGCTTATTTTATTTTTGCCTTAATTGAGTGTTTGATTCTAATCCTTGCTGCATCGGGAATTTTACATGTTGGAGGACATTAAAAGAGAGGAGGGTTAAACCTCCTCTCTTTCTTACCATGGTTTGCTTTTAAGAATTTCGTTCAGATGTTCTTCTGCTTTCTTTTCAATTATCAAAAATCTTTTGTTTTTTGCTTCTGCTATTTTTTCAAGAAGCTTATCAAAATCTACGGGCTTTTGCATAAAATCAATTGCACCTTCTTTAATAGCCTCAACTCCTGCTTCCACACTTCCATGACCAGTTAAGATAATAATCTGTAGGTCAGGATGTTTCTTTTTAATTTCCTTCAATACATCTATTCCACTTTTACCCGGCATAACAAGATCAAGAATAATTGCATCAAAACTCCGCTGATCAACCTTTTTAATGGCTTCATCCCCACTTGTAGCAGTTTCTAACTTAAGTCCTCTCATGCCAAGCCTTTGTGAAACAACTTTTAGAAACTGTTCTTCATCATCTACTAATAAAACATTTGCCTTTAGCTCTTCATTAGACATCTCAGAGTCCTCCCTCTTTTTGTAATTTTTCTCTAACCCTTTCTACCTTTATTATAAGCTCTTTTATATCTATCGGTTTAATTATATATTCAATCACTCCATTTTTCATAGCTTCTTCAACGTAATTCATATTTCCGTATGCCGTTAGCATTATAACCTCAATAGAAGGATTGATTTTTTTTATTAATTTAAGAAATTCAATTCCGTTTACTTCTGGCATTTTTATATCGAGAATAACAAGATGAGGTGAATAACTATAAATCAACGACATTGCTTCAATGGCAGATGTAGCAATTCGGATATCATAATTCCGAAGCGATAGTCTCTCAGAAAGAGTGGTTATAAAATCAACCTCATCATCAACAAGAAGAATTTTCATTCGCTCCTCTTTGTCTACCTACTGATTTATAATTGCAACCGTTTGGTCGGTACAGTTGTTAAGGATTGCAGAGCTTACTCCACCAAGAACAAGATCTTTAAGTGCGGAACGTCCTTTTCTCCCCATAACCACAAGATTGTAATTTCCTTCCTGCACCTCTTTTATAATTTCATCCTTTGGAAAACCTACAGAACTCTTCGTTTCTATCAGTTGCGCTGAGACTCCCTCATCTTGTAGCATCTTCTTTGCCTTAGTAAGTATTTCCTCAGCCTCTATTTCAGGATCAATGCCTTGTCTCACTCTCTCAAGATAAAGAGAGACATTGATAACTCTAAAAATAGTTATTCTCTCGATCGCGTTAGTTAGTTTTGCAAGATTAGACACATGTTCTACCGCTTTGAATGAATATTCTGAACCATCAACAGGTAAAAGAATTCTTGCCAAAGGATTATCTACTATTTTCTGTCCCACAATGTATATGTTCTCATTAAGCAAGCCATGAATAACCTTATTAGAGACACTTCCGAGGACATAACTCTTCCACTCTGACATACCTCTTCTGGACATAACAACAGTTTTAAATCCCTTCTGAGTTGCAACTTCTATAATCTTATTGCCAGCATCACCTTCTTCAATAATCTTATAGATTACGCCTTTAAATCCTGCATCTCTTAAGTTTTTTTCATAACCACTAAGAAATGGCATTATATTTTCTTCTATATGTTTTGCCCTAATCTTCTTGAAAACCTCTGTCTGCCTGACTAACTCTGCTCTAAAATCAATATTTTTCATCCGTTCACTTAAATATCCACCGGTCATAACATATAGAAGTGAAAGCTCAACGTTTTCAGCTTTGGAAAGTAATACAGAGGCAAACTTTATTGCTCTCTTTGAGTTATCACTATTATCCACTGGCATCAAAATTTTTTCTAAAGTTGATTTACTCATAGCAAACCTCCTATTTTAGTAGAAAAGCAATAGCCAAATATTAGCGATTGCTACACTTATCATCATAAAAAGAAAAGCATATTTCATAAAACCAAAAAAGCTTATTTTGTGTCCTGCTGACTCTGCAATTCCAATTGTAACTACATTTGCTGATGCACCAATAAGGGTGCCATTTCCACCAAAGCATGCACCAAGTGCCAGTGCCCACCAAAGCACATTACTCTCAGCACCTGGAATAACCTTAGATAGATAAGCAACTATTGGCAACATTGTAGCAGTAAATGGAATGTTATCAACAAAGGCACTCATTATTGCAGAAACCCACAGAATAAGACAAATTGCAACAGTAAGATTGCCTGCTGAAAGATCGTGTACCCAGTCAGCTATTACAGCAAGAAGACCTGCTTCTTCCACTGCTCCTACAATTATAAAAAGAAAGATAAAGAATAGCAGAGTAGTCCACTCAATATCTTTTTCAATGAGTTCAAGCATTTTTACTTTTTTTGTCACAACTGCGTATGTAAATAGAAGTCCTGCTCCGAAAAGAGCTGGTATGGATACTTCCATGTGCCAGAAGCCATGTGTGGCAAAGAAGGCAACCACTAAACCCATAATAAACAAACCATATCCAAGAAGAGTTTTATCCGTGATTTTATACTCTTCTCTAAGATAACTTATAAATGCATCAACATCTTCAACCTTTCCCTTCCTATACTCCTTTGAATAGAAAAATTTGTTGTAAATTACTAAAGCAACCATACTCAAAATAACAACTGGAGTAAGAGCATAAACAAACTGCATAAATGTAAGGCCGGTGTAAGAACCTATCATTATGTTTGGTGGATCACCTATGAGTGTTGCTGTTCCTCCTACATTTGAAGCCATAATTCCTGGAATAAGAAGCGACAGCGGATTGATTTTAAGCGCAATAGCTATTTCTATAAGAACAGGTGTGTAAAGAAGCATGGTTGTAACATTATCAAGAAAAGCAGAAGTAATTGTAATAAAAAAGCAGGAGATTATTGCAAGGATCATTATATTTCCTCTTGCAATTTTATATGACATATAGGCACACCACTGGAAGACACCCGTATGCTTTAAAACTCCAATTATAATCATCATTCCCATAAGCAGAAATATCACATTCATGTCAATAGCTGCTATTGCTCTTTCAAAGGAGATTATGTGAAACTCTGGATTAAATGTTCCGAGGGTGTAAGTAAGTATAAGCAGGGTAGCAGCACCAATCATAGCAGCCACTGTTCGATGAAGAAGCTCAAAGGATATTAGGGCATAGGCAATAAGGAATACGATTGTGGCAATCCAGAAAGCTGGACCTAAATGTCGCTCAAGCAGTATATCCCGGCTTAAATAAAATTCATTTCCTTTCACTGCAAATTCATCATTTTTAAACTCAACCCTTGTTCTTTTGTAGGAGCTTTTTACTATCTCAATTTCAATCTTTGCCTTTTCTATTTCTCCTTTTGCAAGGTTAAAATTGAGCATAAAGGTTCCATGAGAAGAAGTAATAGTCTTTTCAACTTCCTTATGATCATCAATAATTTTATGGGGTATTCCATTTACAAGTAGATGAATCTCTGCATCTTTAACCGGTTCTTTGTGGGAGTCCAAAACTGTTCCAGAAATAAAGAATACATCATTATCATCCTTTTTTGTCTCCGATGCAAAGGCTGAGATATTAAATGCAAGGAGACATAATAATAGGAAAAAAAGTAATTTTTTCATGTATCCTCCCCTAAATACTTATCTTTTTCTTTTCTCCAGTAATAACCACATAGGATTCATCAGGAATAATGTAGTTTTCCTGCGGTCCGTGAATCTGTATACCAGAAATAAGAGCATAATCTGCCTTATTTTTGTCAACAACCTTTTCGATTATATTCTCAAGGTCCTCTATGATGACCTTTAGAGTTAATTTAGTTAGCGAAAGAAGGTCTGGAACCTCTCCGTATTTTAATTCTCTTAAAAGTCTTCTTTTAAGGATACTCTCCTCAATGTCTTCTTCATCAAGCCTAATATTAATTTTTCCATTTAGTAATTCTCCTTGGAATAAACATAAGGCACCGCAGGCATGGGATTTTTCAAGTCCTTTTCTTTTGCATACTCCCATATTCTCATTTTCGTCGATTGCAATGTGAGAGAAAGCGTAAAATACATATCTTTCCCTTCCATCTACCTGTGGGGCATGACTTATAAATGCTCTCATTCCAGTCTTGCCGGCTGTGAAAAGACCGGCAAGACTGGAAAAATTAAAAGCCTCTCCCCACATTCTCTTTACATGGCTTCTTACAGTCTGGGATATTTCATCTCTGCATATGCAGACCGATGCAATTGAGTTGTCTTCATTAAATCCAAAATCTTTTAAAATGTCATATGACTTTTTAATAAAATCGTATTCTTTGTAGTAATTCCCGAATAGTTTTTCCAAAATAGGTTTAATAATCATAAATAACCTCCTACTTTAAAAGTATTGGCATGCCAAGTATTGGCCATACTGTCACTAAGAATATGGCAAGAATTATTATAAGCACAATACTCATTGGAATACCATGCTTGAAAAACTCTCCAGCAGTAAACTGTCCTGACTGATAGGCTATTGCATTCGGTGCTGCACCTATGAGAAGCAAAAAAGGCATACCTGCTGTAACAAGAGATGCATAAAGAATAACATCTGGAGCAACCCCAAGATATTGAGCTATAACAAGAGAAACTGGCAGAGAAATAGCAATCGCTGCCACATTCATTATGAAGTTTGTCATTAAAAGAACAAATGTTGCGATACTTATGACAAATATAAGCCATGGAGCTTGCTGAAACATAACTAACCAGTTAACAGCCATCCACTGAGCTGCACCTGTTTTCCAAAGACAAAATCCTATGCTCATTGCACCACTAAAAAGAAGGATAATGTTCCATGGTATATCTTCAAGTTCTTTAATAGTCAGAACTCCTGTAAGGAAGAAAAGAAGCGTAGAGCAAAGCATTATAGCTGAACGATCAAGTGGTTTTAATGCTGGCACAAAAGACTGAAGTGACATCACTACAATAACAGCAAGAACACAGATTATTACAAATTTCTCCTGACCACTCATTGGCCCAAGTTCTTTCATCATTGTTTTAACTTTTTCCCTTAAACCATGGATAACATTCTTTTCAGGCTTAAGGAAAATCATAAGATAAACCCAGATAAGAAAAACCATTATCCAGCCCAGAAGAAACATATACTTAGTAAGTTCAAAGAATCCGATATCTCTTCCCGTAAACTCCTTAAACATACCTGCTGCTGCAGGACCTCTGGCTGCACCTAAGAAAGTGATAATACTTCCTGCACCTGCTGCATATGCCATTCCGATGAAAAGAGCCTTACCAAACTTTGTCGGCTTATCCCCTTCACCATAAAGAGCATTTATTGCAAGAAGTATTGGAAAAACTGTTGCAGCTGCTGCAGTATGAGCCATAAGATGAGCAAGTCCTGCTGTGACAACTAAGGCACCCAGGACTATCATACTTGTTCTTTCACCAACCACATTAAGCATGTTATAGGCTAAACGCTTTGTAAGGCCTGTTTTTGTGAATGCAAGACCCACAACAACAGACCCAAAAATAAACATAACTGAGGGATCCATAAAATCACGAAAGGCATCCTTTGCTGAACGAATTGCAAAGAGTGCTTGGAACACTCCTATAGCAATACTTGTAACACCAATAGGCACAACTTCAAAAACCCACCAAATACCAGCCATCATAAAGAGAGCTATTGCTCCTTTCCCTTCCTTTGAGAGAGGAAAGTGCTTTCCCATAGGATCAACTGCATCAGGCCATGACGGTGAAAAGTAAATGCCGAAAAAAAAGGCAAGACCAAGAAATATAAAAAATATTTTCTTCCATGGAATCTTTCTTTTTTCCTTTGCAACATAAATTTCTTGCGGTGGTTTTGGTAACCCTTCTGATCTTTTTGTCTCAGCCATTTCCTCCTCCTATTCTTTTATTAATTCTTCTGAAATTGCATCGAACACTTCAACCATTCTCACAATTCCAACAAATTTCTTTTTGTCCTCAATAACAGGTAAAACAGGCAGATCGAAATGAATCATTAAATAGGCAGCCTTTGTAACCGGATCTGAAGGATCAACAAAATGCTTGGCAGGTACCATAATTTCACTAACTGGCTTTTGGGCAAGCTTCTTAGACTCTTGAGTGAAAAGGCTATCCCATACAATTGCAAGACCTGTTTTTTCCTCTTCCAATACCTGCGCCTTTGCAGGCTGTTTGAGAAAAGATGGTTCAAGTCCTCTCAGAATATCCTTAAGTGTCACTGTTCCGAGAAGATTATACTTTTCATCAAAAACAAGCACAGCAAGAGGATCTAATTGTTTTTGCACATGAATGAATGAAGCCTTTACAACCTTAATAGCTTGTTCAATGCTGAACCAGTAGGGAATATGAGGATACTCAAAAATTCCCAACATAACATCCTTTACTAATTTTCCTTCTGACATACCCCACCTCCTAAGGATTTATAAAGCTTTTCTCTGAAAAGAGATAAATAGCCTAATTTTATCATTCTTTTTATACAGTTTATTCAGAAGAATCACTGTGTCTCCTGAAAAAACTTGCTGAGACATTAAAAGAACCGGTGAACCTTCTGAAATTTCAAGTGATTGAGCTATTTCTTTACTGATATTGATCAATTCAAAATAATTGTTAACCTTTGTTGTTTTAATGCTATATTTTTTCTCAAAAAGATCAATTATGGACTGAGTCTCTAAGTCTTCCTCAAGCAATTGAGGACATATATTAAAAGGAACAAATGATTCCTGAAGGATAGAAGTATTTTCTTCATAAATCCATCTTGCCTTGATATATAATATATGTTTATTTTCAGGAATACCGAGTTCTTTACTTAACTCGCCTACAGGCATGATTACAGTTTTAGCAATTATCTCTTTGTTAAACAAAGCTTCTTCCTCAACCCATAATTTTTTAAAAAGAGCTGTCATTAAAAGTCCTTCCTGACCGTAGTTTCTGCTCACAAAAGTGCCCTTGCCCTGCTGTCTAATCAGATATCCCTGTCTTACAAGTTCAAGTACAGCGTTTCTTACAGTTGCCCTGCTTACATTAAACATCCTACAGAGCTGATCTTCGGTTGGAATCTGCATTCCTGCTGTCCATTCTTTGTTATCAATCTTTCTTTTTAAGATGTCAAAAAGTTGCATATATAATTTTTCATGTTCATCTCTGCTTATTAGCTCTACCATTGCTACTCCTTATTATTTTGTTATAACATTATTATATTGTTATAATGTAACATTGTAATTTTAAATATCATACTCACATTATTTAACTTTGTCAAAAAAAAATATGTTATAGAAGGATTAAAATCGTTTATAATTAAAAATGGTCGATTTTTTTGGACTTTTTAAGTCTAAATCAAAAAAAATGGACGAGAGACAAAAGCTGAAAGAACTATTAAAGGAAAAATATAAATATTTTCAAAATGTTCTCAATAGCAATAACTATGTTCTCAGCATAATGGCTGATCTTGAAGAAAAGTTATCGGGAGAATATCTCTTTGATATGGCTTACATACAAAATAATATAAAAGCCCTTTCAGATGGAGTTGCGGATATAATAAAAAATTTAAATGCCCTTTCTGAAAATAAATATCTCCAATTAGAAAAAGTTCAAAGCCATATACAACAGGAAATAGAAAAAATCCTATCATCAAAAGTGGAAATCCCTAAAACTGATTTTGTAATTCCTATTGAAAAAATCCAAAAAAACTCGATAAACATTGCAGGTGGGAAAATAGCCCATTTAGCAGAGTTGAGAAACGAACTTAATCTTCCCACTCCTGATGGATTTGTAATTACCGCTTACGCATTTATTAAATTTTTAGAGCATTCAAATTTAAGGGAAAAAATATCTGAAATCATTAATTCTATAGACATAAATAGAGTAGAAGAATTAGAAGAAGCGAGTCAAAAAATTCAGGAACTTATAAGTTCAGCAGAACTTCCAGTGGAAATTGAAAAATCCATATTAGAGGCCTATCAAAAACTTCCACAGAAAAGTAATGAAGCGTGTATGGTATCTGTAAGAAGTAGTGCCATCCATGAAGACTCAGATTTCAGCTTTGCTGGCCAATATTCATCCTATCTTAATGTGCCGGAAAATCTAATTATTCTCACTTATAAAAAAGTCATTGCCAGTCTTTTCAATAAAAGAGCAATTTTTTATTACAAAACAAAAGGATTTACAGAAACTCATATGGTTATGGCGGTAGGTGTTTTAAAGATGATAAACGCAGCAGCTGGTGGTGTAATGTATTCGACAAATCCTAACAATCCGGAGAGTAATACAATAATTATAAATGCAGTAAAAGGTCTTGGAAAGCTAATTGTTGATGGTGCTGTAACAGCCGAGACATATATAGTTTCAAAAACTCCTGAGCTTAAAATTTTAGAGAAAATACCGGGCAAACAAAATAAAATTCTTCTTTGTAAAAAAGAGGGTGATGTAGAGGAAATTGTTCTTCCAAGCCCCATAACAGGAAACTCTCTCACTGACGAGCAAATTATTGCACTTGCTGAAATAGCATTAAAAATCGAAAATTACTATGAATATCCTCAGGATATCGAATGGGCAATTGATGAAGATGGAAAAATTTACTTACTTCAAGCAAGACTCCTTAGGGTAGTTGAAAAAAAGAATGAGCCACGGGTTTACTTGCCTACAAGAATTAAAGGATATAATGTGCTGTTGGATAAAGGATTGACTGCCTGTAAAGGAGTTGGGTATGGCAAGGCATTTATTCTTAACTCAGAAGAGGAACTTGCAGATTTTCCAGAAGGCGCTATTTTAGTTGCCAAGCATACAAATCCAAAATATGTTATCGTAATGAATAAAGCTACTGCTATTGTAACCGATGTTGGAAGCCCTACAGGACATATGGCATCTCTGTCAAGAGAGTATAATGTGCCAACTCTGATAAATGCAGAAAATGCCACTAAAATAATAAAATCTGGCCAAGAGATTACAGTAGATGCTACTAATTGTGTAGTATATGAAGGTAAAGTGAATAAATTAATTGAAGCCTTCAAGAACAATAAAGAACCATTCAAAGAGACTCTGCTTTTTAAAACCCTTACAAAAACTTTAAAGTTAATCGTTCCTTTGAATCTGGTAGATCCAACATCTGAGGACTTCAAGCCTGACAACTGCAAAACCTATCACGATATCACTCGTTTTTGTCATGAAATGGTCATGTATGAGATGTTCACCATGTGGGATAGATATGATAGTGAGCATCATGCCATACCTCTTTTAGCAGGAATTCCAATTGGCGTTTTGGTGCTTGATATAGAAGATGGATTAAAGGAAGGAGTAAAAAAGGCAACTCCAGAGGATATACTTTCAATTCCATTTCAGGCAATTTTGAGAGGAATGAAATCAATGCAATGGCCCGGTCCACCACCTGTTGATGCTGGTGGATTTCTTGAAATGGTAGCACATACAGTTTCAATTCCTGAAGAAGAACTTAGGGAAACAGCAAAAAAGAGTTTTGCAATAATAACAAAGAATTACATGAACTTTAGCCTGCGATTGGGTTATCATTTTTCTATGATAGAGGCTTACACAGGAGAAAATATAAATGACAATTATATAAAATTTTTCTTCAAAGGTGGAGGCGCTGCAATCGACAGACGACTCAGAAGAATAAAATTAATTACACAAATTTTAAAAACTATGAACTTCCGAGTAATAACCAAAGAGGATGTACTCGATGCTTTAATTACAAAATATAGCATAATTGAAATAGAAAAAAGACTGGAAATCTTGGGAAAACTAACAGCCTATACCAAACAACTTGACATGGTGCTCTTTAATGATATGGTTGCTCAAATGTATGCCGATGATTTCATTAAAAAGCACTTAAAAGATATATAAAAATTTAAAAACTCGATTTAAGCTTTTCTTTAAGCATTTTGTTTTCTCTTTGAACTCTTAACCATTTTATAGCTTTTTCAATTGTAAAGAGAATTTGCTCTTTCTTAAAAGGTTTTGTAATAAAATCAAATCCTCCTTTTTCAATTGCCTCGGTGGCAGCATCTATTGTTCCGTAAGCTGTTATTATTATTACAGGCACATCTTCATCTCGCTTTTTCACTTCCTCAAGTAGTTGTAGTCCATCAAGTCCTGGCATCTTCAAATCTGTAATTACAAGATCAAAGTTTCCGCTTCTGGTAAGCTCTAATGCTTCGATAGGATTATTAGTTGTTGTGACACTATAAGAAGTTTTTTCTCTAAGAATCATAGAGAGAAGTTTAAGCATATCTGGTTCATCATCGACAATTAAAATTTTTTCTGACATATTTTCTCCTCCCATTTAAGTAAAAACTTTTTATTTAGATGCTGGCAACTTAATAATAAATTTTGTGCCCGTTTCTTCGGATTCTTCCTTTGTTTTTGTTTCAAAAGTAATTATACCATTATGCTTCTTAATAATGTTATAGGATACCCATAGGCCAAGCCCTGTGCCTTTACCAACTTCTTTAGTAGTAAAGAAAGGATCAAAAATTCTCTGTCTGTGCTCCTTTTTAATTCCACAGCCTGTGTCAGAGATAATAACTTCAATCCATTCATCATCATACTTTGTGATTATTGTAAGAATCCCTCCTCCTTTCATTACATATATAGCATTGTTGATTATATTGAAAAGTACCTGCTGAAGCTCTCCTGCATCTCCTTTAACTAAAGGTAGTTCTTTCTGTAAGCTTTTTCTTACTTCTATGTTATTTATAGAGATTGTATTATTCATCACATCAAGAACTGTTTCAATGCTCTCGTTTATATTTACCAAGCTCTCTTTGTGTTCCCTGTGTCTTACAAAGCTAAGCAAGTTTTCTACGATTCTTTTAGCATTAGTTGCCTGTTTTTCAATAGTCCTGAGCATATCATATTCCTCAGATTCTGGTGGTTTTTTTTCAATAAGTATATCTGTAAAGCCTAAAATTATTGCAAGAGGATTATTTATCTCATGGGCTACCCCTGCTGCAAGTGTTCCAAGTGAGGCAAGCTTCTCAGTGTAATAGCTTTGCTCCTCCATTTTTTTTCTATCTGTAATGTCACGGGATATGGCTAAAACAGAATAAATATTTCCCTTTTCATCCTTTAGAGAACTTAAATTTGTGTTTATCCAGTAATCCTTTGTATCAATACGAACTCTATGGGTGATTTGTTTCCTTTCTCCTGTTTTAAATATATTTTTTATGTTAATAAGTAGTAAAACTCCATCAGGAGTAAAAATCTCCGATAGATTTTTCCCTAAAATTTCCTTTTCATCTTTATTGAAAAATTCTGCTCCGAATCTGTTTATAGAAACAATCCTTCCTTCACTATCTATTGTTAAAATAATGTCTTCTGCATTTTCAATAAGGGATTTGTATTTTTCTTCCGATTTCTTTAACTCTACAGTTTTTTTTGTAACTTCTCGCTCTAAAATATTTGACCATGTGACCAGAATAAAATTAATAAACAAGCCACCAAAAAGAATAATTACTACGATTATACCCTGAAGAATCATCTGTTGAACATGCACTGTGTGAATTGCTCCCTCTACCTCACTGATAGGAGCAACTACTGCAATAGACCACTTTACAACTTCAGGTTTTTCCTTTAGATTAATTGGTGCATAGGCAATTAATTTTTTTATCTCACCTTCAACTCCTCTATGCCATCCAGACATATACCAGCTCATCCCTTCTTCTCCTCTTAACATCTTCTCTCGCTGAATTTCATTGATTCTTTCAAAGGATATGGTTGGTTTCTTGCCTTTTCTTGCTTCAAAAGCATTTTGTCCTATAAAGGTACTCTCCTCGTGATAAAGAAAAATACCCCTGTGGTCAATAACCCAGGCATATCCTGTTTTACCGGATCTGATTTTTTTTGTAACTTTGCTTACAAGATGAGTTACATCAACCGTAAAAACAATAACTCCCGAAAATTCATTTGTTGGCATAGGATGCGATTGATCTATAGATACCTGCCACACAGGAATAACCATTTTCATAACCAATATCTTTGGATTGTCACTACATCTTTCAACTTCTGTAAAAAACACCTCTCCTTTATTTTTCTCATTAGCTGCCCATTTAAGAAAAATCTGATCCTCTTCCTCAGCTTTTTGTATGTTACAATCTTTATTCAGGGAGATTATATATTTTTTATTTGTTCTATTCTCTATAAATACTATCTCTCTTACACCCTCATATTTCACACTTGAAAAGGTAATATTCATTCTGTTCATAAGCGCTGGTTTTTCCGAATACTCGATAGCTGGTGATAAACTTAAAAGAGTTATTTCTCTTTTTAAAAGTTCGATAGAGTTTTCAATTTGATTTGCCGCATGCTTTGCAAGCATAAGCTGCTGTTGATTAAAATCTTCGGTTACGATTTCAGTAATTTTTTTTGTAGATATCCAGCCCAAAAAAAGCACACCACCAAGCAAAACTATCATTGCAATGGTGACAATCAATTTAAAATATCTCAAATTAAAAGGATGGTATTTTTCAACAAAAGCCATTAGGCTATTGATAAGTCGCTGAAAAAACATTTTTACCTCTTCATTAGTTTCATTTAATTATATTCCTAAACCTCTAAAAATTAAAAGAACAAAAAAACCGAAGAGATTAAAACCAAAGAAAAAATCGTAGTAAGAAAAATCATCTCCACAGCAGTTCTCATATCGACACCAAAAGCAGTAGCAAAAATCATACTAAGAAGCATAGATGGCATAGAAGCCTCTATAAGGCACACATTTAAAGGAATATCTGAAAGACCGAACAGATTTCCGTATATGAATGCCAAAATAGGCGAGACTAAAAGCTTTATACCAATTGCTGGCAAGGCAATAAAAAATCTCTCAGGAGTTACAGCCTTAATTGAAAGACCAACAATTACGAGCATTAAAGAGGTTACATAGCCTGAAACTACTCCAATTGATTCTAAAATTATAGATGGTATATCGATATGCACTTCTCTCATAAGAAAACCTAACAATAGACCCCAAATTGGGGGAATTTTTAAAATCGTAAGGAAAGAATCCTTAATTTTTATTGCCTTTGCTCTTCCGTATTTCATACATAGTAAAACAGCCACTGTCCATGTAAGAGGGGTGCTTGCTAAAAAATCATAAGTAAAGGCATAACTCATACCCTCATCTCCATATAGTTCAGTTAAAATAGGAAGTCCAATATAAAGAACATTTCCAAAGGCTGAGCACATTACCAGAGAGCCGATTATCTCAGATTTTATTCCCTTTATCTTTCCAATCCTTTTATATATAAGCAAAGAAAGCCCAACAGCACTAAGGATAGTTAAATTTGCCACAACCGAAATTTTAATATGGCTCATACCAAAGGGCATAGAATAGGCAGTTTTTAAACAAACAAAAGGAATAATGTAATAGAAAACAACATAATTTATCCTACTTCTAAACCTATCAACATTCTCCGCAGAAATACCTATAACAGTAAGCAAAACCCTTAACAGAAGACCCGCTAAAAGATAAAGAAAAATATTGGAAAGCATATTAAGAAGTGATCAAAACATGATAAAAAGGAATAATTTTTTCTTCTATAACTTTCATTATATCAACTTTTCAGCAAGCTTATGGGAATTTTCAATACAGTCATTTACACTTACACCTCTGTAAGCATTACCTGTTAAAAAAAGACCTGGAATTTCCTTTAAAATTTTTTCCATTTGCCTTAATTTTTCTTCATGTCCTATTTCGTATTGAGGAATTGCCTTTTCCCATCTAAAAATTTTTACAAATTCTGGCTCACCTTTTATCTTTAGGAGATCCTGCAATTCAGAAAAGGCATAATCTACAAGATTTTGATCTTCAAGCATAGCAAGCTCTGGCGCCCTTCTTCCGCCAATCATGCTTCTAAGAAGCACATAACCTTCAGGAGCTCTATTAGGAAAAATGCTTGAATCAAAAAGAGTTCCTAAAATTTTTCTTTTTTCCCTATTTGGAACAAGAAAACCATATAAAGATGTTCCAAAGCCAACTTGCTCTTTCCTAAATCCAAAAGCAACCACACTTAAGGGTGGATAGGGTATAGTTTCCAAGATATTGGAAAGATCACTATTTAACTGCTTTAAAATTCTCGCAGACTCATGAGCAGGAGTAGCAAGAACAACTCTATTTGCCTCTATGGATTCCCCATCTTCAAAGTAAACACAAAAAAAGGAACCATTTTTATCTATACTCTTTACCTTTTTACCTTTGAGTATATGAGACTTAAGAGAACTTTCCAATTCTTTAATTAAATCAGACATCCCGCCATTGAAAGACATAAGAACCGTTTCTGGCTGCGCTTTTACATCTTTCTTTTCTTTTTTTAGAGCAAAAAGGCCCTTAATAAGACCTCCATATTTCTTTTCAAGGTAATATACCTTCGGAAAACAACTTTTCATGCTCATCCTTGCTGGGTCTCCTGCGTATATTCCCGTTGACATGGCATCAATCAACTTTTCACAAAATTCTCTACCAACTCTTCTTGATACAAAACTCTCTACGGACTCATCAATCTCCTCTTTCAGTTGCGGGACAAAGTATTCCCTTAGCATTCTAATTTTTCCACCAAAAGAAAGAAGAGAGGAAAAGAAAAACTTAACTGGATTCGTAGGCACTTTCATTAGCTGTCCATTTATAAGAATATATCTAATCTTTGACTCTTCGCTTCCTCTAATTGGCTTTAAGTTTAATTTTTTCGACAGAGCAAGTGTTGAATCCTTATTGGTGAGAAAACCGTTAACTCCACCTTCGCAAACAAAACCATTTACATGTTCGGTAATGATTTTTCCTCCTGCTTTTTTCTCAGCTTCAACCACTTTTATATCAAGTTTAGGGTTTTTAGCAAGCAAAAAATAAGCTAAAGAAAGACCTGAAATACCTCCGCCAACAATTAGTATTTCTGTGTTACCCATTTTACTATTGCCTCCACCATGTCTTTTATTGTTGAATTCTCTGGCACAATGCTTACTTTGTAACCGCATTGCTCAATGGCTTTCTTAGTAGTTTTACCTATGGCAGCAATAACCACATCTCTTAACATATGCTTTGCATCATCTTTAAGAATGTCTAAAAGATTATTAAAACTTGACGGAGATGTAAATGTGGCGATGGTTATTTTACCCTCCCTTAAAAATCTTATCAATCTCTTTCCATGTTCAGTAGGTTTAACTGTTTTATAGGCAATAACTTTGTCAACTTGTATGCCAAGTATATTAAGACTATCAACAGTCTCCTTAACAGCCAAGTCTGAGGTTGGATAGAGAATCTTTTTAACTTTTAACGACCAACTTTCAATCTCTTGCTTAAGAGCATCAAATAAAGATTCTGAATTGTATTCAGATGGCATAATATCTGGCTTTAAACCATAGGCCCTAAGTTCCTTAGCCGTCTCTATACCAACCGAGCAGATAATAATGTCTTTCAAATCTCTTATGTCTTTTCCTAAGTTTAAAAATCTCTCGAAAAAGAATTTAACAGCCCTCGGCGAAGGAAAAACAATAGCTCCATATTCTTCTAAAGCCTCTATTGATTTATCTAAATGGGAAAAATCATCAGCAGGTAAGAAATCTATGGTAGGGAATATGAAAAGCTCTGCTCCAAGATCTTCAAGCTTTAAATATTCCTCTGTGAGTTGCCTCGTAATAAGGATTCGATGTCCGTAAAGAGGCTTCATTTCATACCATTTTAATTTATCTCTTAAAGAGACAACATCTCCAATTACAAGAATAGCTGGTGGAGAGATATTTTTTTCCTTTGCAAGCTCTGCGATATTTGAAATACTTCCTGTAACAACCCTTTGCTCAGGTCTCGTTCCCCAGCGAATTAAAGCTGCAGGAGTTTGAGGCTTAAGCCCCTCTAAAATAAGTTTTTCAGTAATAGTCTCAAGATTGCGAACACACATCAGAAAAATCATTGTTTCTGCAGCATTAGAAGCTCTAATGTGAGTAAAAATTTTTTCCTGTTTAGAAAGGTCTTCATTCCCAGTTATAACTGTAAATGCCGAAGCAACCTTGCGATGAGTTATTGGAATCCCTGCATAGGCGGGAACAGCAATTGCAGAACTTACACCTGGTATTATCTCAAACTCAATATCTTCTCCTGAAAGTACCTCTATCTCTTCTCCACCTCTACCAAAAACAAAGGGATCTCCACCCTTTAGCCTACAGACTATCTTGCCCTCTTTAGCTTTATCCACAAGAAGTTGATTTATCTCATCCTGGGTTCTTTCATGATATCCCCCTCTTTTACCAACATAGACAAATTCGGCAGATTTCTTAGCATAGGTTAAAAGTCTCGGATTTATATGAAAATCATAAATAATACAATCTGCTTGTTCAATTGCCCTTAAACCTTTAAGAGTAATTAAACCTGCATCACCAGGGCCTGCTCCAACAAGAAAAACCTTTCCCTTCTTCACTCTGTTCTCCTTTTCATATTATTTATTTCCCTGAATGCCTCCACATTTGAGGCATATAGTAACATTTTAACACATAAATAGGCATGGCACTTAATGAAATATTTAGAATCTAAGATGAGCAATCACCCTGCAAGTCCATTAGGTTGGTTAAGGAGCAAATTAAGTTCCCTAACTTTTAAGGCCTTGAAATATAAATTAAAAGCAGGACTAATTTACTATTGTTTGCCAGTAATATCCCTTTATATAGATAAATAGCTAAAATCTTAAAGTTAAAAATTTGATTGATTAAAAATAAAAATCGGGGCGAGTGGATTTGAACCACCGACCCCCTGCTCCCAAGGCAGGTGCGCTATCCAAGCTGCGCTACGCCCCGTAACTTTTTAAGTTACTAAAAACAGCCTAAAAAAGTCAAATTTAAAGCAACGATTTATTTAATATACATAAGAGCGAGAGTATCTTCGAACATAGAGAATATGATCAAAATAAAACTATTGAATTTAAGGGAGGGTTGAGCACCCTCCCTTAATTATTAGCAACCCTCTACTGCTTTTTTCTTCTTTGGCTTTTCTTCTTTCTTTGTTTCTCCTTGTTTTTGCTTCTCCTCTTGCTTCTTCACAACACCATTCTTAACAGTCACATTGTCACCAACCTTTATTCCCTTGGTGCTCTTTACCTCAACAGTAGTCTCTTTACCGTCAGCCTGCTTGATTGTTAGTTTATTCCCTTCGATCTTGGTGACTGTGCCTTTTACTTCCTCAGCTTTCATATGTCCAGTAGCAAAAGAAGAAAGAGCGAATCCAAATACAAAGGTTACTACTACTAAAAGGGCTATGGCTTTCCTCATTTTTTTTCACCTCCTTTCTTTTTTGAATTTACTCAATTATATCAATAAGACGAAAGTTTTGTTAACTGTCCAGCATACACAATAGCTGCTCTTAAAATAAGTGTTCCAGTAAGAACTAAAATGGCTGCAAAATTCATACGAAATATCTGGTGTTTTGTAAATTCTCCGTGAACTTCTCCTTCAAATTCTTTAAGTTCGCCTAGTTTTATTCTGAGGGCAAGAGGCAATAGAAGGAAAATAGCAATAAGAGCCATTGAAAAGATAAAGTGTTCACTGGTCAAGGAAAAGAATGGTTCTATTGCCTTTTTATAAGGTGCTGTAGAGGTGTAAAGTCCATAGAAGAAAAGCAAAATAACTACCAGTTCTGCAACAATGAGCCAAATATCAATTTTCGTGAAAAGAAATTTTATCTCTGGTTTGTGCGCAATTATAACAATCATAGCAGCACCTGAAGAAAGAGCCGATACAAGAAAAAGTATTGGAAGTGTTGCATTATTCCAAAGCGGTATTGCTGAAAAAGAACTCAAAAGAACTCCGGTGTAAATGCCAAGAAAAATACCGAGTGCAAAATTTATCTTTGCTATAGTCCTCATTTTTGAAGCAGCCCACTGAGCTACTTTAACGAAAAAGGCAAATTTTAATAAATTACGCTTATCTGGCGGAATAACAGCAAACATGTAAAATACATTTCCAAGAAGAACCGCTGCTACTCCCCAGGCACCCCATGACATAAGTGAAAGAGGCTGAAAGGTAAGAAATAGCCAGAAAGAATTAAAAGGTCTACCTAGATCAAGAAGAATAAATGGAGCACCAATTGCAAGAGAAACAAAAGCAATAAAAGGAGCTTTAAAACATTGAGCTAACTCTTCAACTGGCTGTTTTGGTATCCTAAGATTAGCAATAGAACACATAACAAGAGTTCCAGCTGATAGGCCACCAAGGAAAAGATATACAACGATTCTCCAATCCCAAACTTCAAGATAGGGAAAAGTTATTGCATTTGTTCCAGTTATACTTATCTCTATCATCACATACCTCCTGCAAATTTCTTTTTAATGTAAAAAACCCGTGGCCTTGTTCCTGCAAACTCTAATCTCACTGAAGCGTCATATTTTTTAATGAGCTCTGACACTTCACTTTTTGGATCTTCTAAATCACCGAATATTCTTGATTTACCAAGGCAAGTCTCTACACATGCTGGAGTCTTTCCCTCTTTGAGTCTATGATCACAAAAAGAGCATTTATCAGCATATCCATCTGGATGAGAATATCTCGCATCATAAGGACATGCAAGAATACAAGCCTTGCAACCAATGCACTTTACTTTATCTATTTGGACGGTGCCATCCTTTGCTCGATAGGAGGCTCTTGTTGGACAGGCATCTATGCATGGTGCATACTCACAATGATTACAAAGCTCAGACCTTAGCTCCATGCGAAGATGAGGAAATTCGCCCCTAACCTCCTCCACTACACGAGTTCGATAGTGTTCAGGCGGAACATTGTTTTCCTTTTTACAAGCAATAACGCATGCCATACAACCGATACATTTTTCCACATCTATTACCATTACATATTTGGGCATATTTATACCTCCTTGCTAACCTTTACAAAGTTCACCCTCATTCCAACACTTCCAGATATAGGATCTATTGCATACTTTGATATAAGCTGCTGATCATCTGCTCCCCTTAGATAGGCCTTTTTAAGAAGCTTCGATGTTGAACCAAAACCGTGAACTATATATATACAATCTGACCTTATTCTTTCTGTTACTTTTGCTCTAACTTTATTGCTTTTTATTCCATCCTGATTAATAAGAACCACATAGTCACCATTTTTTATCCCGATTCTTTTTGCGACCCTTGCATTTATCCATGCAACATTTTCTTCCATAAGTTCCCAAAGGGAGGGATTATTTGTTGTTCTTGAAAAAGTATGAACCTGTGCTCTTCCGTAGATTAGTCTAAACCATCCCTCAGGCGGCTGTTCATGTTTGGTGTATTTAGGCACAGGGTCGAAACCATGCTCTTTTAATTCTTTGCTTACAAGCTCTATTTTTCCAGAAGGAGTTTTAAATTTAAAGTCCTCTCCGGGTAAAATGTAAGGCTTTTCAGATTCAGGGAAGTTTATATATCCATTTTTTGAGAGCTCACTATAGTTAATTCCCCAAATTTCAGCCTTTTTCTTTAGAAATTCCTCAAAGGTATTCCACGGAAAATATTTCTCAAGCCCGAGTTTTTTACCCAATTCTTTTGCAATCCACCAGCCTGGTTTTGTATCATACATGGGCTGAACAACAGGCTGTCTAATAGAAATTCCTAAAGCTCTCTCTTTCACCACAAAAAAATCATCATGTCTCTCTAAATAAGTGCTCTCTGGTAGAACCACATCTGCTAGCATCACTCCATCATAGGGCATCATATCTACTGCTACAAGAAGGTCTAGTTTCTGAATTGCCTGAAGGGTCTCTTTTTGATTTGGCATAGCTTTCATTATGTTACATCCTGTGATAAACCAACCCTTAATAGGATATGGCTGCTCAGTTATGGTTGACTTTACGATTGCATGGGTTATACCTTCATCCCCGGCAAAAGGATAGTTCCCCTTATTCAGCTCAGGTTTATGGTCAGGATAATCTTCATCTGAGAGGAAAACTGGTTCAAGTTTTTTCTTAGGATTCAGATATATTCCACCTGGCCTTCCATAAGCTCCAAGAAGTGCTGTTAGAATTGCCACTGCTCTTTGTCTTTGTACATTGTCAGAATACCATGCAGTATGCCTTCCTGGATGAATAAGCACATGAGGTTTATTTTTTCCTAAAACCCTCCCGGTCTCCACAATTAGAGATGCAGGAATATCTGTCTCTCTCTCAGCCCACTCAGGTGTATAGTCCTTAACTGCTTGCATGAGCTCACTAAATCCGGAGGTGTATTTTGCTACATATTCTTTATCGTAAAGCCCTTCACTGATTATTAAATTAATCCAGGCAAGAAGAATAGCAAGGTCTGTAGCTGGTCTGATCGGCAACCAATATTTTGCTTTTCCAGCAGCAGTGGAAAATCTTGGATCAAGCACAATCAAAGTAGCACCCTTTCCTACAGCTTCAGCAAATTCCTGACACTGAGAGTTGTGAGCATTTTCTCCTAAATGACTGCCAATTAATACAACAGCCTTACTGTTTTGAAGATCAAGTCTTTCCGGATTTCCCACATCCTCACCAAAAGTAAGCTCAAAAGCAACTCCCCGTGCACCACGACAAAGAGCAAAAGAGGGCATGGCAAAATTTGGTGAGCCATAGGCTTGAAGCAGATGCATAAAATAGGTCGAAATTGTTCCATGAGTAAGAAGTGCCATGGATTCTGCACCATATTTTTCCTTGATCTTTACCATTTTCTCAGCTACATATCCCAGGGCTTCATCCCATGATGCTTTCTTAAACTTTGCTTCTCCCCGAGAACCTGTGTTAATTAAAGGTGTTTTCAATCTGTCAGGATCATACAATAGACCTATTCCTCCGTGACCTCTTGCACATAGTTTACCCCTTGAGTTAGGATGAATAGGGTTACCTTCAAGCTTTACAACCTTGCCGTCAATTACTTTTGCAATTACTCCACATCGCCAGAAGCACATTTCACAGGTCGTAGGAATATACTGAGGAAGTGGCGCTGGTTTCTTACCTAAGGCTAAAACAGATTTCACTGCAGGGGTTCCTACTGCAACAGCTCCACCCGTTACAGCTGCAATTTTTAAGAAATCTCTTCGGGTAATATTCATACCCTCACCCCCTTTAGATTTGCTATACTATTTTATACTATTTAGTAAATACTACATTAAAAAATATAAATTGTCAATAGTTTTTTTCTTAGGGGGTGGGGGTATAAATTGAGAGATTTTATTCATGAAGAGAGAATTGACAAAAGGCGAAGAATGTTTTTAAAAAAAATTATCTCTTTTTTCTTTATAATTTTTTCATTTTTTTTTGTTTTTGTGGGTATAACTATATTAAAACCTTCGAATCCAAAAAGAAGGGAGTTCAAATACTTTGAAGTATCGAGAGAGAAAGTTCCCAAAGAAGGAGTGAAGAGATTAGAAATCCAAATAGAAACGAGTAAAAGAAACCTTAAAGTCTTTCTCGTCCGGCATGAAGGAAACCTTATGGCTTTATCACCAGTTTGTACCCATCTTGGTTGTTTTGTAAACTACGACCCACCTACAAACGAATTTATCTGTCCCTGCCATGGAGGTAGATATGATATTACAGGAAAGGTTCTTTCAGGTCCTCCTTCTCAGGCTCTTGAAAAACTACCTGTTAAAATAGAAGGTGATAAGGTTTTTGTAGGATTAAAAATATGAAAATAATTGAATGGTTTCTCGATCGTTTCAGACTTAGAAGCACCCATCGAGGAATTTTTGATAGAAATATTCCTGAGGGAATAAACTACTTTTACTGTCTTGGAGGAATAGCCTTTACAGCCTTTCTTATTTGCCTTTTTTCAGGGCTTTTTCTGTCTTTTCACTACATCCCATCAGAAAAAGAAGCCTATTTAAGCATAATAAGAATTCATGAAGAGGTGAATTTAGGAAAACTAATGAGGAGCGTTCACAAATGGTCAGCCAATGTGCTAATTGTAAGTATAATTCTTCATTCCATAAGGGTATTTATTACAAAAAGTTATCGTCCACCGAGGGAACTTAATTGGATTGTGGGTGTTTTAATGTTTTTTCTTGTAATGATTGAGGGATTTACTGGCTATCTTCTTCCATGGGATCAAAAAGCCTATTGGGCAACGGTGGTAGGAACTAATATTGTAGGAAGCATCCCTTTTATTGGAGAGTTTCTTATGTTGCTTATCCGTGGTGGATACGAAGTAAGCGGAACAACTCTAACAAGATTTTACAGCTTCCATGTTCTTTGGTTTCCTTTGCTTATGGCAGTGCTTCTCTGGGCACATTTTCACATGGTTAAAAAACTTGGAATATCGAAGCCGCTATGAAAAAGAAATTTTATCCCGATTATCTAATTGAAATTCTGTTTTTTGCTATTCTTACTTTTGAGGTGATTCTGCTTCTCTCATTTATTTTTCCTCCTGTTATCGGAAGAGAGATTGATTTTATTTCACCCTATCAACCCAGACCAGAGTGGTATTATCTCTGGCTTTTCTGGCTTCTTAGATTCTTCTCCACTGACACAGTTTTCATTGGTGGAGTGATTATACCTCTTATCTGCATTCTCTTTCTTATATGTATTCCCTGGCTGGATAAGAGAATTGGCTGGAGGTGGACTGCTATATTAGGTTTTATTATTCTTTTGCTATTTATTGTTGGAACTATTGTTGAGGGATTATCCTAAAGGCATGTGAGGCATTGCGCCTCACATGCTGTATTAAATGTCTTTCATGGGTTTTATGAACTTAAAATAAACCATAGTCCAATTGCCAAGTATAATAAATATTGTAGCAACAAAGCTTGAAATAGCTCCGGTGGAGGCACCTGTAAGTCCATGTCCCACATTACATCCACCACCGATGGCTGCACCAATACCCATGATGAACCCACCGAAAAGGGAAGTTAGAAGGTCATTTATAGGAGGAACTTTCCATTTAAATTCCTTAAGTAGTTTTGCACTTATATATGCACCAATTGGAACTCCAGCCACATAAAAAGCAGACCAAGTTGATGTAAAAACTCCAAAGAAATCAAACTGCGCTCTTGGACTCATCGAGTTACCTGTAAGCAGACTCAGAAAAAACTCCTTTGTTGGTCCAGTAAAGGATAGTCCACGAGGATCACCTCCAAAATATCCAGATGCCCACCATGCAAGAATGGCTACAATTCCAGTTAAAACACCCACCGTTGACCAGTAAAATCCCTTACCAGGTGCTTTTCCAAAGGGCTTTCCTTTAAGAACATAAATAATAAATACCGCACAGATTATGCAGATGATTATCCATTTTATCTCTTGAGAACCGCCAAAGATGTCCCAAAGTGAAGGATTTACCTTTCCGTTAATCTCTAACTTAATGCCCCTTAAGAATTCATATACAGGTTTAAGCCAGCCATGCATTGTAGCAGAAATCCCTATGAAAAAGCCGAAGACCGCCACAATAGCTGCGAATACGCCCTCTCCTATCCTAAATAGAATACCGCTTCCGCATCCACCTGCAAGAACAATTCCAAGTCCAAAAAGGTATCCGCCAAGGATATTTGCCACAGGAGCAAAAGTCTGTCTTGACAATTCCGTAGCTACAAGCTCTCCTGATTCCTCATCAAATCCAAATATTAATCCCATATC
Organism: uncultured Nitrospiraceae bacterium; assembly: GCA_937139565.1. Lineage (GTDB taxonomy): Bacteria > Nitrospirota > Thermodesulfovibrionia > Thermodesulfovibrionales > Thermodesulfovibrionaceae > Thermodesulfovibrio. The sequence goes on from CAKZQH010000005.1 coordinate 39,804, forward strand.
CTCGAGAAGATTAGCACCTATCATGGTTATTGCAAGGGCTAACAAATAAGCTCTAAATAGTGAGACTTCCTGTATCCACATCACATCCCTGAAACAGGTGTTCATGCAGAATCTTCCTCTTTGAAGAACAAAACCAAAAATAATACCTACAACCAGTGAACTGAATATTGTTATGACACTTCCGGCTGGCAAAGTTTCCATAAATTCCTCCTCAAAAAGATTTTACTTCTTCTGGATATACACCTCCCACTGGCCTTTGTCTTCTAGCTTAACTACCTCGTATTCGTATCCGTATTTTTGAGCCAATTTTGGAATAGCATCTTCTGCAGAAGCAACTGAATCAGTAACAATCTTAAGAATAGCCCCGGAAGGTAGTTTTTCGAGTGACTTTTTTGTTAACACCTGCGGATATGGACATACCCTTCCCAAAACATCTAAAACCTCTGTTGGTTTTTGATCTTTTAATGCCATTTTACCCCTCCTCTTTTTTAAAAATAGAGCAGATGATCTGCTCTTTTAATTATTTCTTTTATCTCGTCCTTAGATACAATTTTTATAGACTTTTCTGCTCCAATATCTTCGGCATTCACTATTCTTTCAGGTAAAACTCCAAATTTTTCTATACTTTCTTTACAAACATAAATATCCATTTCAACTAAAAGAGCATTTTTTAAATGTGTTTCCACACTCGTTAGTTCATAATGCTCCATACTTTTATGATTTTTTATACAATTTAACACTCCCTCATCAACAAAAATTAAAGAAGGCGTTATTGTTTGATTATCCTCAAGCAGAACTTCTACTGTTTGATAAGAAAGAGCATGGGTTATAGCAAGCCTTGATGTTTCAGACTTGTAGGGCAACTTAGTTACAATAAAAGCTAATTTAACATCACCGGTTTTCATCACTCTCCTCCTATAAGCAAGACTCTGTCAGCCTCGTAAATCTTACTAAGAAACCAATGCATTGCACTCCATTTAGCACCCTCAATAACATCCTCCTTCATAATGCCACGAGCATAAGCGCAGGATTCACAAACGCATATTTCAACACCATTACTTATTAGTTCTCTCAAATGTTTTTCTCCATGAGAGTAATCTTTAAGAATTTTTTGACCCTTTTTAATTGATGAAGAGCCATTTCCTGAAAACCATATGCTTACTCGGTGTCCTTTCCTTTGGGCCGCTTTCGACAGTCTTAATAAAAAATCATAATTCATAGACCCTGTCAAAGAAGCAAAACAACCTATGGTAAGATATCCCATACCCACCTCCCTATTGTAGCCACATTAATTTTTCATATTCATAAAAAATTAAATCTACAAGATCATCGTATGTGACTGGTTTTACTTTCGGATTAATACAATCCGTCTCGCATCCCCTGGTCTCAAGATCCTCAAGAAGAACATAAAAATCACCTTTTTGCTGAAGAATAGGAGAATCTTGGTAATTCTCTTTGAGCACTGCATGATATACGCCGTTACCCACAAGAATAAACCCTAATTTTTCAGCAGGAATATACTCTAGAGGATTAAGGTTACATCTGTACTCACTTACAAAAACTGCAACTTTCATATACCCCCCTCACCTAAATTTTTTAGATTTTATTCTATAAGTTTATTTTATGTCAAGAAAAAATTTTTTAATATTTCAGCAAAACAATTGACTCAGATAAAAAGAAATAAAAAAATGGATATTGAATTATAACAGGGCCAGATATCCTTTTACTCAAAGCTCCTCCATTTTATGTAGAACAACACCTCTCAATGTTTTAAACTCTGTCTTTTCGGACTCTGTCCTTATTTTTCTATCAAGCTCATTTAATCTTGAAAGGTTTTTCTTAAATATTCTCTCGTATTTCTTATATTTTTTCTCATCAACTCTTATACTGAAATCACCAGGAACAAACCATTTGTCTTTTAAATAAATCCACGAGGCAAAATCAGATATTTCAAAGCCATTCAAAACATTGATTTTTTCGTGCCAGAAATCTACAATCCTCAATCCGTTCTTGTCCCCTATAATCTTGTAACCTCCCTCAAATGGCTCTGCACCCTGTGTATCTTCATATTTCCATCTAGAATGAGTTATCTGTGCACTTCTGTGACAGCTTTTGCAGTCCCTTGCCTTTCCGAGAGGATGAGATACCTCCTCTATCTGAAGCCACAGCAAATGTTTGTTTGCCGATGGCAGCCCATCAAAGGTTCCTAAGATGGCATACATATCCCTCGTCTCCCCATCGGGCCATCTAAATTTTATACCAGTAGGACTCAAATCTTTACCAAAATTACCAAGAATGTGAGGAAAAATTTTAACTGGAAACCATATACCTCTTTGATCTTTCATGAGAAAAAGGGGTTTTTGCATGCCATAATAGAGGGAGTATTTTTTGAAAAGTGTCCTTTTTTCTCCAATATAGCCCTTACCCCAAACTGTTATCTGATATCCTCCTGCCTCAGAAACATGACAGGCTGTGCAAGTGAGATTTTTATGAATCGACTGAGCATGAGCTTTTTCAATGTCCACATGACAGTCTCCACAGGTGGCTTTTCTTTTCATGTCTCCCATTCCTTTTCGTCCAGTTGGATGACACTCCACGCAATGAATTCCCTTTTTAAAATGAATATCAGGCTCCCTTCCTTGAGGTATTGAATAAAATTTGCCTATATATGTCTCTCCCCTTCTTGAATGACCTGAACCTGTATGACAAACAGAATTTCCCCTTCCTCTGCCCATGCAACTATAGGAATCAGGGACTTTTATGAATTTGTGGGAACTTTGTTTACTCGGTGCATAGTGACAGTCAAGACATCCTGCATGACATACATTGCAGAGTCTTTGTTTTCGCATGGCATCGTCATCCGTAAACCCCGTGTTCATCTCCTTTCTAATCTTCTCAGTATTAGCAAAATCGAATCCTGCTTCCTTCAGAATCTCCGATGGTGGAATGTCAGCAAAGGATGGACCGCAGTTGTGTGGTCCATAAGGTTCAAGCCATGTTCGCATGGTGCGCTGACGGAAATTAACTCCCATGATCGTAGTCTGAAATTGTTTAAGCTCTTCTGAATGACATCCTCTTTTGCCACAAGTTTTTTTAGCAATTTCTGGGTCAAAATTAAAACTCTGAGGGTTTCTATCATGCCAAAGGATGTTTCTTACTTTATGATGGAGTACAATTTCATCATCAATCCTTTCCTTTGGAAGAATTTCAAATAACTCATTCTCTCCTAAAGGTGTAATCCTATTTAAAACACTTTCCTCTTTGCTATAAATTTTCGTTCTCTCAGCGAAGTCTGCATCTTCAGTTACAAATATCGGTTTCAGCATACCTTTATGGGCTTTATCCTTATCATTGACTCTTCCATTTCCAAGATGGCAGTCTCTGCAAAAAACAGTTTTATGTCCAGATTGAGCTCTTACCTCTTCAAGGGTTACATGAAACTGAGGATATCCAAATTCTTTCATCTTATCTTCGGAGCCATGGCAGTTAATACAACTATCTGATGAATCCATGTAATATTCATATCCAAAATAACCAATAAATAAAGCAAACTGTAAGATAAATAGGAAAACTGTAAGAGGTTTTGCAAGACTACTTATAGATCCTAGTTTGAAGGACATTTAAAATTATAGCAGAGAAAAGGGGGCTAAATGCCCCCTCAAGGTTTGATTAATTCTCAGTTATCGTATATTTGCCGCCTTTTTTAATCTTAATGGTTGCATCAAGAAATCTTGCTTTATAACCAGCATCCTTAAGAATATTGTAAGCCATTTCTGCTCTCATTCCTGTAGCACAATGAACAATAATTTCCTTATCTTTTGGTAGCTCATTAAGCCTATCCTTCAACTCATTTACAGGAATGTTAATCGCACCCTTGATAACACCCATCTGTGTCTCTTCAGGATCTCTTACATCAAGAATTATCATATTCTGAGGAATTTTTCCCGTTACTTTTTTGAACTCTTCTGTTCCTATTGCACCTATTTTTGGTTTTGGAACATAGTTTATTTTTGCAACAAGTTTATCTGAAACAACCTCTGCACCTGCTTTTTTCCAAGCATCAATTCCACCAACAAGATATGAAGTGTTTATATATCCCCACTTTCTTACAATATCGAACGCTTTAATTGAAACACTGTCATCAGAAGAATAAATGATTATAGGAGCATTTTGCTGTTTTGGAAATTCCTTCTTTGCTTTTGCAAGCTTATCAATAGGGATATTAACAGCACCTTTAATATGCTCTTTTTTTGCTTCATCCTGGGGTCTTACATCAATAAGCACATGGGATATATCTTTGCTCTGAAGTTCCTGAATGTACTTAACTGTGGAAGCAACAGGATAGCCTTTTTTCTTCCACTCGGGTATGCCATCTACAAACTGCTTTACATTTGTGTAGCCAAGTGCTTCTGCCCTACGAGCAGATGATGGAGTAAGAGCTCAAGTAGGGCCTTGACAATAATAGACTATAAGAGTATTTTTATCCTGCGGGAGTTTATCGATATATTTATCAAACTCAGCAAACCATATGTGAAGTGAGCCTGGAATATGTCCTTCATTGTACCTTCCAGCAGGCCTACAATCAATAATAACTCCCTTCTTTTCATCGAAAATCTTCTTCATTTCTTCTACTTTTACAATCTTTGCAGGATCAACCTTTACAGGAGGCTTGACATTTACACTAGTGGCATAAAGCTCTCCGTCTTTTTCAACAACTGCAACATATACTTCTTTTTCCTTGGGAATTTTGTTAATTGGCTGATTCCAGTTGATAAGCTTTGTGTTATCATCAAATTTCACAGTCCATAAGGCTCCTGTATCAACCTGTAGCATTTGCGCCTTAGCTGAGACTGTCTTAAGACTTCCTCTCAGCTCTCCTTCTTTAGCAGTATGACAACCAGGAAGGGAACAGCCCTTTGCTATAATTGGCTTCTGCTGAGAGATACCCTGAGAGGCTAAAAAAGCAAGAGAAAGAAGAAAAATAAAAACCACGAAAAACCTTTGTTTTCGAAGTTTTTTCATATACACCTCCCTATTTTTCTATAATTTTAACTTTATTTGTAGACTTTGTCAATCGCACGCATTTCCTCAAAAATAATCTCTTCGAAAAAGGATTGTTTCCTTACAATTGACAAAATAAGGCAATCATCTTATAAAACCCATCATTCAAACATTCCAATCTTCTCTCAGAAGGTTATCAAGATGATTACCGTTATACCCAACCTTCATCACTAGGAACTTAAAAAACCACTGTAAATCAATGAGTTATCATCTACAAATTAGTTTATATGCCTTCTAAGCGATTTTTAAACCATCCAATTTTTCCTCTAACTGTCTATATTTTCCTCCTGCCTTGTTATCTCATTTGCGAAACTGATCATCTCTCTTCGCTTCGCTCTCTTCTTGCAATTAGAGCCTCTCTCCCTTTCTTTCATTGCAAGCCCCATTCTTCTGTCATTGCGAGGAGCGCAAGCGACGAAGGGATCTTGCCTTTGCGTCATTGCGAGCAAAGCGAAGCAATCTCGTCTCTCCTCTCTTCTGTCATTGCGAGCCTCCTTTTCCGTCATTGCGAGCGTAAGCGAAGCAATCTCGTCTCTCCTCTCTTCTGTCATTGCGAGCGCCAGCGAAGCAATCTCGTCGTTCCTCCTACTTG
>CAKZQH010000006.1 GCA_937139565.1 uncultured Nitrospiraceae bacterium
GGTTTAAAAATAGCTTAGAAGGCATGCAGACTAATTTGTAGATGATAACTCATTGATTTACAGTGGTTTTTAAGTTCCTAGTGATGAAGTTGGGTTATAAAGGACTTATAAGGTCAAAAGATTCTTTAGTTATTACTATGAAGACTAGAAGTATTTGATTTAAAATAGCATAAATTTAATTATTCTCTTTAATATCAAAGAGTTAGCAGAACAATAGCTCCATTCCTAATATCCTTCGATTAGAACTATCTTCATAACTTCTATGGGTGTAAGATTGCTCTTTTGGGCAATCTCTCTTAAAGTTTCATTATCTTTTGCTATTATGCCCTTAGATGAGAGCCTTTTTTGTGCGGTAATTATGTCAGTTTTTGTTTCGTTACAGACATCTAGAAGAGTCATTCTTCCAATTCCTTTTCCTGCATATCTCTCTTCGACCATTTCAGGAGTGTAAGATGTAACCTCCTCGGGCTGTGGCTTTGCCTCAAACTTTTTTATGATAAGATAAATATTCATCGGAGAAGTGTTATTCTTTTTGGCAATATTTTTTAGAGAATCCATCTCACTTTCAAATTTTATCCCTTCTTTCTTTAGTTCAGCGATTGCACTGTCAAGGTCAATATTCATTTTTTTTGCAAATACTTTTAATGATAACTCTTCAGCATGTCCGAAGGGAGGCTCATATTCTTTACTCTTTATCCATGCGTTTTTTATATAATCGTTAAGGTCAATAAAATATTTAACAGGGGGAATTGAAAATAAACTCCCTGCAATTATAAAAACAACAATAAGTAAGGCGGACAATGACTCTGTCTTGAGATTTAAGACTTTCTTTGTCTTATCAAAAAGATAGGCCATAATAGCATTCCAATTATAATAGATATGAAAACAGGCTACAATAACACATACCAGCCATGATACCTGATGAATGTTTGTCCATTCTGTTTTTGTAAGACCCAATAGTTTCCAATCTACCCAGTATGCAATTCTTCCCTGCGGAACAATAAATAGTATGATTCCTGTAATAGTCAATGAAATAAAACTAAAAGCAAGAAGCATTGATATAAAACTTCTCCACCTAAATTTACCAGCCATTAAATCCCCTTTTTTTATTATCTCCTACTCTAAAATAAACTTTTTCCATGAAAATCAATCTAAATCTTCCTCGTCTGTGACTTTCAAATTTTAATCTCTCCTATTTGACCAAAATACCACCCAAATAAAAGCAACGAAATGCTGCCAACTTACTTTTTCCTGCTAATTAATCCAAACCAGATTATAAGGTTGCTTTTGAAACCTTTGCTCCCTCTTCCTTTAATTTAGCATGTGCCGCAGCTAATTTTGCTATTGGCACTCGATATGGCGAACAACTCACATAATCAAGTCCAATTTTATGGCAAAATTCAATTGATGCAGGGTCTCCGCCGTGTTCTCCACATATGCCAAGCTTTATCTTCTTGTTTGCCTCTCTACCTTTCGTAACTGCAATTTCCATAATAAGACCAACCCCCTCAGTATCTAAGGAGATGAAAGGATCCTCAGGGATGATCTTATTCTCAATGTAGAAAGGCAAAAACTTTCCTGAATCGTCTCTTGATAGCCCATATACAGACTGAGTCAGGTCATTCGTTCCAAAAGAGAAAAATTCTGCCTCTGTAGCAATTTGATCAGCTGTGATGGCAGCACGGGCCAACTCAATCATTGTTCCAACAGAGTAACTTACCTTAACCTTGTAAGCTTTCATTACTTCTTCAGCTGTTTTAATGGTTAAATCTTTCATTATCTTTAACTCATTTACATGTGCTACAAGTGGAATCATAATCTCAGGAACAACTTTAACTTTTTTCTTTGCAAGTTCGCAGGCAGCCTCCATTATAGCTCTTACCTGCATTTCATAAACCTCTGGATAGGTTATTCCAAGTCTGCAACCTCTATGCCCAAGCATAGGATTAAACTCCTCGAGGGATTTAATCTTTGCCTTAATTTTCCTAACTGAAATGCCCATTTCTTTAGATAATTCCTCAATTTCTTCATCGGTCTTTGGTAAGAATTCATGAAGTGGAGGATCAAGAAGTCTAACTGTTACAGGCAATCCATTCATTTCTTTGAATATACCTACAAAATCTTCTTTTTGAAAAGGTTTTATCTTATCAAGAGCTTTCCTTCTTTGTTCTACCGTATCTGAAAGAATCATCTCTCTAAAAGCCTTAATCCTTTCTGCTTCAAAAAACATGTGCTCTGTTCGGCAAAGTCCGATCCCAACTGCTCCAAAATCTCTAGCCACTTTAGCATCCTTTGGTGTGTCTGCATTTGCCCTTACCTGAAGCTGACTGAACTCTTCACACCATTTCATAATCGTGTAGAACTCGGAAGGTAATTTTGGCATAACAAGTGGTGCCTGACCTGATATCACTTCTCCTGTAGTTCCATTTAATGTTATAAAATCTCCTTCTTTTATCGTTATATCTGAGACGGTGAAGTATTTCTCTTCTTCGTTTATATTTATTGCTCCACATCCAACAACGCAGCATTTTCCCATTCCTCTTCCAACCACTGCTGCATGGGAAGTCATACCACCACGGGCTGTTAGAATTCCCTCAGCAACAGCCATTCCCCCAATGTCCTCTGGAGATGTTTCATTTCTAACAAGAATTACTTTCTCACCCTTTGCCACCCACTCTTCTGCATCTTGAGCCGAAAAAACTACCTTACCAACAGCTGCACCAGGACTTGCTGGCAAACCTTTTGCAATAGCCTTTACTTGAGCAGAAGGATCAATAGTAGGATGAAGAAGCTGATTTAATTGTTCTGGTTCTATTCTTAAAAGAGCCTTTTTCTTATCAATCAACTTCTCATTGACCATATCCACAGCAATTTTTATAGCTGCTGCAGCAGTCCTTTTGCCAACCCTTGTCTGGAGCATATAGAGTTTGCCTTCCTGGATGGTAAACTCTATATCCAACATATCCCTGTAATGCTTTTCAAGTTTATTGCATATTTTTTGAAGCTGATCATAAATCTTTGGCATTCTCTTTTTAAGTTCATCGATCTTAAGAGGTGTTCTGATTCCAGCAACAACATCCTCACCTTGAGCATTTGGAAGAAATTCAGCAAAAAATTTTTTTTCTCCTGTAGATGGATCTCTCGTAAATCCAACTCCTGTTCCTGAATTTTCACCCATGTTACCAAAGACCATTGCCACTATGTTACAGGCAGTTCCAAGATCATCCGGTATTCCATGAAGCTTTCTATAGGTGACAGCTCTATCACCATACCAAGAGTCAAAAACAGCCTTTATTGCCATTTTAAGTTGTTCGTAGGGATCAGCGGGAAAATCCTTTCCAGTCTCTTTTTTATAGATTTTTTTGAACTCATTAACAAGAAGCTTGAGATCTTTCTCATCTAACTCTGTATCTAACTTGACGCCCTTTTTCTCTTTAACCATGTCAATAATATCCTCAAATTTTTTTCTGTCTATGTCGGTTACAATGCTGCCAAACATTGATATAAATCGTCTATAGGTATCGTAAACAAATCTCTCATTTTTCGTCTTTTCTAACAGTCCCTTTAAAGTGTCATCATTTAGTCCAAGATTTAAAACTGTATCCATCATACCAGGCATTGAAAATTTTGCACCAGATCTGACTGAGACAAGCAGGGGATTTTTCGAATCTCCAAATTTACAACCCATTGATACTTCAACTCTTTTAAGATTTTCTAAAACTTCATTCCACATCCTTTCTGGAAATTTTTTGCCTTTTCTAAAATACTCCCTGCAGGCTTCGGTAGTAATGGTAAAACCAGATGGCACCGGAATTCCTAGATTTGTCATCTCAGCTAGACCTGCTCCCTTTCCTCCTAATAAATCCTTCATCTCACCTGTTCCCTCAGCCTTACCATCACCGAAATAGTAAACGTATTTTTTCTTCTCAATTGTTTTTTTTGTTTTTGGTGCCATCCTGGAAGGCTTTTTTGATTTTTTAGATTTCAAGGCCATTTTAAGGCTCCTCCCTTTTTAAAATTTTAATAAATAGCTATTCATATTATACTGATGTAAAAAATTTTTTCAAGAATCTGTATTAGATCATAGAAAATGTCTCTGAAATTAGTTTATTAATTGTGATGAAATAATCTTTTTCGAAGAGATTATTTTTGAGGTAAGGCGGCGAGTTGACATAACAGGTATCAAATTATTTATAATTTTTTAATTCGGTTTTAGGCGCGTAGCTCAGTGGGAGAGCGCTTCCTTGACGCGGAAGAGGTCGTGGGTTCGATCCCCTCCGCGCCTATTCTTCAATTAAAAGAGTGACTTACGGTCAACAAAAAGACTCTCGTCCCGTGAAGAAGCAGTTCTACTATTTTTAGCTGACATTGAGGGATTTAAATGCTTCTATCAGAGTGATGGATGCTAAAGTGTTTTACTTCGGATATTTTAAGATAACTTATTGAAAATAACCTTCCTAAAACGTTTATTTTACTCAGAGAATCTGCAACCAATTTACAATTTGATAGACAGAAAGAAAGGTCTTAGAGACTGCTTCGATCATTTTGTGGTCTCGCAGTGACTTTTTAGTCATAGCATTCCACTCTCGTCATTGCGAGGAGCATAAGCGACGAAGCAATCTTCTAAAAGTTGCCTTTACTTAGCGACTCCTCAGCCTCATCGAAACTCTCATGGTGACGAAAAGAGAAACCCGACTTCATCAATTTAGGGCATATTTTATTCAAAAAAACTAAATATTTCAGAGACTCATATTTTCCTTTACCACCTAATGTAGTCTAATGACTTTTACGCTTCTTAAAGCTAACTCTCTTGCTTCGTTTACTAATATCAGAAATCTTTACCTGTAAAACTTGAATCAAAAGATGAATACTATCTCCGTTGATTTCTGGTTTTAATCCATTGTATTCTGCACAGAATCTTTCTGCTATGAGGGTATCACGATTAACGAAAGACATGGTTCTAATGAGATTGGTAAAGGATAGAGAGAGCTATGAGGGAGAGAATAAAGGCAGGAGGGGGATCTCTGAGAACATGGCGTATGCATTTTATCACTTTAAGCCTCTCGATGAGGCGAAGGAGTCTCTGACACCCCCACATGTCACTGCGAGGCCACGAAGTGGCCGTGGCAGTCTCCACTTTCCCCTTTGTCACTGCGAGGAATTCGATGTCCCGAGGCAGTCTCTCACCATGACGAGCAGTTATGAGATCCCTTCGCTTCGCTCGCAATGACAGAAAAGAGGAACTCGCAATGACGCTTCCCTTTGTCACTGCGAGGGACTCGATGTTCCGAAGGGGTCTCTAAGTAAAGCCTACGAAAAGGCAACTAAGAGATGCCTTCGCTTCGCTCGCAATGACTCCTCCTCCACCGTCATTCCGAACGAAGTGAGGAATCTCACTTCGTCCAAGTAGGGGGAAGGCGAGATCCCTTCGCTGACGCTCGCAATGACAAAAAAGAGGAACTCGCAATGACGATGTGGCGAGATCCCTTCGTCGCTTACGCTCCTCGCAATGACAGAAAAGAAAATCCTCGCAATGACGGAAGAGGGGACTCGCAATGACAGAAAGGGAGAGAGGTTCTAATTGCAATAAGAGAGCGAAGCGAAGAGAGATGATCAGATTCGCAAATGAGATAACAAGGGTAGACATTTAGAGGAAAATCGGACAGTGGTTTTTAAGTTCCTAGTGATGAAGTTGGGAGAAATAAAGATTGCATTGAGACCTCTTTTTATCATTGCGAGAGAAGCGAAGCAATCTCATTACTCTCGGGTTTAATTTGAAAATCCGCTTCAAATTGAGAATATCGGAAAAACATAAAAGGGATTCAAAGTTTAGAAATTATAGACAAAAACGTGGAAGTGTTATAGCTATAAAACTCTTTTAAAAAAGCAACAATGTATCTCCAATCAAATGATTTTTCTCAACTATATGATAAACGCTCCAGCCACTGCTTGAAAGCATCTGAGATATAAATCTTCTATGGCATCTGAAAAACATTTTCTCACAGCAGAAAAAAACTGTCGATTTATGTCTTGCAATATCTTCGAGTTTTTCTATACCTTTTATAAACTCTTCTGTTTTAATGTATTTTTCGTATCCACCCTTTCTAAATCCTCCTAGTTCTTTACCAAGATAGATATACTCTATCTGAGCCTTTTTAAGTTCCGCTGAAAGCTCTTTTTGATTGAATTGGGGATATCTTTTTGATGAAGGAAAACTTCTTACATCAACAGCAACATCTATTTTGTAAGCCCTGAGAATGTCAATAAACTCTTCAATGCTCCGAGAACTTGTGCCAATTGTGTATATTATATTTCTCATAAACGAGGTATCACCTTTGAAAAACCATCTATAACTTTGGCTGTTTTTTTGTAGTCTAACTTGTGATATGTATCGTCAGCTGAATGATAATAGGGATTCCGATAAAAGGCTGTGTCAGTAATCATAACTGCTTTATATCCAAATCTCCAAAAAGACCAGTTGTCAGAAAAACCAATCTCAGGAGCTAAAAAATGAGGAATTGCCGCATATTCTATGGGAAAGTCAGCCAACTCTCTAAAGGCTCTTACAACCTTCTTTAATAAGCCCTTTGACGAAAGATTACTTACCACTCCTATAAAATTTCCTATGTCTGGATAGAAAGCACTTAAGAATACTGGATAACTTTGCGAGCCTCTTTTGTCAGAGTAATAACCTATGGACTCAAAACATAATACGCCCTCAATGTCTTCTCTATTTTTCTTTGCCTCATTGGCATA
>CAKZQH010000007.1 GCA_937139565.1 uncultured Nitrospiraceae bacterium
CCTAACTACATGGGAATCATTGTTGACATAACAGAGAGAAAAGCTCTTATGGAACAGTTAATTAAAGCACAAAAGATGGAAATAAGTGGAAGACTTGCTGGAGGAATTGCCCATGACTTCAATAACTTACTGTCCATTATCTCAGGTAGCATACAATTAATCGAAATGAAAATCACTGAAAAAGAGAATGTTCAAAAATATATTGATGCAATAAAAAATGCTGTTTTTAGAGGAAGGGATTTTATAAAGGGGTTTCTTGCCTTCACAAGAAAACAAGTGGTGAATTTAAGCGTCTATGATTTAAACAATGTAATAAATGAAGAGATGAAAATTCTTAGTACCTCAATCAGAGAAGATATAAGAGTAGAAATAAAACTTTACGAAAGGCCATTGCCAGTAAAGATAGATAGAGGACATTTTACTCAGATACTTCTTAATTTAGTAATAAACGCCATGGATGCAATGCCTAAAGGAGGAAGTCTTAAAATAGAGACAAACTTAAAGACAATAGACAAGTACTATGTAAAATTTAATCCATTTGCAAAGGAAGGAGTTTTTGCTTTGCTTTCCCTAACAGATACTGGAGAGGGAATGACTAAAGATGTATTAGAAAAAATCTTTGATCCGTTTTTTACCACAAAAGAACACGGTACTGGTTTAGGACTTTCAGTTACCTTTGCCTTAATAAATCAATTTGGGGGCTTTATAAACGCATACAGTGAAAAAGGAAAAGGCACAACCTTTAAAATATATCTTCCTATAGCTACTGAAGAGGAAAAATTAGTGGAAAAGCTTTATTCAGAAAAAATAGATTTTAAAGGCAAGACAGTAATGGTTGTAGATGACGAAAAAGACTTAGTTGAGATAATTTCTGATATGCTTAAAAGCATGGGATTTTATGTTTTCTCAACTACTGATACTGATGAAGCTATTGAGATATTCAGAAATAACAAAGACTCAATTGACCTCTGCATCTCAGATATTGTCATGCCAAAAGTTGGAGGATTGAATCTGTATGAAAGTCTTATCTCTTTAAAACCTGATTTAAAGATTATATTCATCACAGGTTATGCAGAAAACATTGATTCTGTATCAGCCATATCAAATAGGGAAATTCAAATTTTGCAAAAACCCTTCAGCAAAGAAGAGTTTTTAGATAAGATAAAAAAGCTCCTTACTTAAAAAATTCCTACCAAAGAAAGCTTTCCTTCAAAGCCATTTCATCAATAATTTAGAAAGCTTTAATCCGTGTCTCTTTATAGGATGAATCCCCCCTCTCCAGTCATACAACTTCATCGAATTTTCGCTTTAAAATATGGAAAAACAAATATTCGAGAGAAATTCGAAAAAATAGTTGATAATTTTTATTTATAAGATTATAATTTTTTAAACCACATCTTAGGGAGGCGTACCATGATAAAAAAGTTTAAATCTCTCATTTTTTTAATCCTTTTGTTTATATCAGTATTTTTCCTGTATAATCTTTCTTTTGCTAAAGAGCCTTACAAAATTGGAGCTATTTTCTCCATAACTGGTCCTGCGTCATTTCTCGGTGAACCTGAGAAAAATACTGTAGTCATGTTAGTTGAACAGATTAATAAAGCTGGAGGAATAAATGGACATCCCCTTGAGGTAATTATTGAAGATTCAAAAAGCGATGAGTCACAGGCAGTCCTTGCTGCAAAAAAACTTCTTGAGAAGGACAAGGTAGTTGCCATAATTGGTCCATCAACAACAGGAGAGTCCATGGCATTGATTCCCATAATGACAAGTGCTAAAACACCTCTTATATCCTGTGCTGCAGGGGTAAACATAACAACACCTGTTCAGGAAAGATATTGGATTTTTAAATCAGCTCAGTATGACACCAGTGCCGTAGAGGCAATTTACAGATATATGCAGAAAAAGGGTATCAAAAAAGTAGGAATAATGACCATATCAACTGGCTTTGGAGATGCAGGCAGAAAGGCTCTTCTTGAGCTTGCTCCAAAGTTTGGTATTAAAATAGTTGCTGATGAGAGATACGGACCAAAGGATACTGATATGACCACTCAATTAACAAAGATAAAAGCAGCAGGTGCACAGGCTATAATTAATTGGTCTGTTGGACCTGGACAGGTAGTTGTAACAAAGAACTGGCATTCTTTAAATATGGGCATACCACTTTTTCAAAGTCATGGATGGGGAAGTAAAAAGAACTTAGAGCTTGCTGGAAAAGCTGCTGAAGGAGTAATAGCTCCACTTGGAAGAATAGCTGTCTGGGATAAACTTCCTGACAAGCATCCACAAAAGGCACTGCTAAAGAAATATGTTACTGACTATGAAAATAGATATAAATCTGAACCAGGAACATTTGGAGGACATGCCTATGATGCCTTTATGATGGTCGTGGAGGCACTCAGAAAGGGGGGTCCAGACAAGCAGAAAATAAGAGATTATATCGAGAACAATATTAAAAAATGGCCTGGAACAGGCGGTATATTTAATATGTCACCTCAGGACCACTGCGGATTAGATGTTAATGCCTTTGAAATGGTAATTGTAAAAAACGGTGACTGGGAGATTCTAAAATAGAGCTCACAGTCCTTTTACAGTTCATATTCGCAGGATTAACTACAGGAGCTATTTATGCTCTTGTGGGGATAGGTTTTAACATAATCTATAACTCGACCTCAATAATTAACCTTGCCCAGGGTGAATTTGTGGTAATCGGGGGACTAGGAATGTGGTACTTTCTGGAGGCAGTTAAACTTCCTTTTCCCCTTGCTTTTATCTCTACAATAGTGGTTGCTGCAGTGGCTGGATTATTAATGGAGAGACTTACCATCAGACCGCTCATGAAAAAACTTGATCTTCTTCTTATGATCATGGTTACTATCTCTGTCTCAATCCTAATAAGAGGACTTTTAATGTTTAAGTTCGGTAAGGAACCCTACACATATCCTCCTTTCACTGAAGGTGAGCCAATAGTATTATTTGGTGCTGTTATAACTCAACAGATTCTTTGGGTTATCGGCATAACTTTTCTCTCTATAGTGCTTCTTTATCTGTTTTTCAATAAAACATTGCTTGGCAGAGCCATGAAGGCTTGTTCAATAGATGCAAAGGCAGCCAGACTGATGGGTATTAATGTGTCCCAGATTGTGATGCTTTCTTTTGTAATAAGCGCTGTGGTTGGAGCCATAGGAGGTATAGCAATAACTCCTATATCACTAATGGAGTATGACAAAGGACCAATGCTCGCTGTTAAGGGATTCTGCGCAGCCATTGTAGGAGGGCTTGGAAAATCAAGGGGAGCTGTTTTTGGTGGATTTCTTTTAGGTATTGTAGAGTCATTAACAGCAGGATATTTGCACTCTGGTTTTAAAGATGCAGTAGCTTTGTTGATTCTACTATTTGTGCTCTTTTTCAAACCAGCAGGCATATTTGGAAGTAAAGAGGCTATGAGGCTGAGAAAGTTATAATGGGAAAAGCGAACTTAATATCATTATTATTTTTTGCATTAGCTTTGTTTTTCTTTCCTATCACTGTAAAGGACAGTTACATCATAACAATATCCATATTCGCAGGAATAAATGCTCTTGTTGCTCTTGGTCTTACCATTCTGATGGGTTATGCTGGCCAGATTTCTCTTGGTCAGGCAGGATTTTATGGTGTAGGAGCTTACGTTTCTGCCATACTTAGCCTGTATGCAGGTATTCCTGTAGTATTTAGTATTGCCATAGCTGTATTGGCTGCCTCTTTACTCGCAGTTATTCTAGCAATTCCCTCATTAAGACTAAAAGGACACTATCTTGCTGTAGCAACTCTTGGTTTCGGAGAGATAATACATATTTTGCTTAATGAATGGGGTCCTGGTGGACCATCTGGTTTTGGAGACATACCTACCTTCAGCATTCTTGGCTATCAAATTTCATCAACTAATGATTATTTTTATCTCACCTGGCTTGTTGTCGTAATTGGAATGATTCTGTCACAAAATCTTATTAACTCTATGGGAGGAAAAACCCTAAAGGCAATTCATGATAGCGAAACAGCAAGCCTCTGCATAGGAATAAATGTTTCTCAGATAAAAATTAAAGTTTTCATCTTGAGTGCTATTTTTGCAGCAGTTGCGGGCGGACTTTATGCTCACTTTGTAACATTTCTTAGCCCTAGTACTTTCTCACTTTTTTATTCCATATTAGTTGTTTTGATGGTTGTCTTGGGAGGTATGAGAAGTCTATGGGGAGCCATTGTTGGGGCTTTAATAATAACCTTTTTACCAGAGGTTCTTAGAGGTTTTAAAGAGTATGATGTACTTGTATATGGAGTTATTCTTACACTTTCACTTTTATTTCTTAGAAAGGGAATTGTGCCAATAGTTTGTGATATGGTTAAGAAATGGAGATAATTTTACAGTTAAAGGGCATTCATAAAAGCTTTGGCGGTTTAAAAACTTTAACGGATGTCAATATGACCGTAAAAAAGGGAGAAATTCATGCTCTTATAGGACCAAACGGAGCAGGAAAAACAACGCTGTTAAATATTATTTCAGGTATAGAATCCCTCGATAAGGGTACAATTTTCTTTAAGGGTCAAGATATAAGCCGATTCCCTCCATATAAAAGAGCAATTTTGGGAATGGGTAGAACATTCCAACATGTTGAGGTTTTTGGAGAAATGACTGTTAAAGAGAATGTGATGGTAGGATTTTATTTAAGAAAAAATCGTGGATTTGTCAGCTACATCTTTTCACTTCCTGAGGTAAAAAAAGAAGAAAAGGATATTGAAAAGAAAAGCTTAGAGATTCTTGACTATATTGCTCTCTCACATAAAAAGGATTTTCTTGCAAAAAATCTTACCATTGGAGAGCAGAGAATTCTTGAGATTGGAAGAGCCTTAGCTACAACTCCAGAACTTCTTCTACTTGATGAACCTGCAGCTGGTCTAAACATTAGAGAAACTAAAACATTAGGCCAATTAATAAGAAAAATTAGAGATGAAAGAGGTATAACTGTGCTTGTAGTGGAGCATGACATGGAGCTTATAATGAAAATTAGTGACATTATTACAGTTCTAAATTTTGGATGCGTGATTGCTGAAGGTGGACCTCTTGAGATTCAGAAAAATAGTGAAGTTATTAAGGCTTATTTGGGTGAGGAAGACTAGATGTTAAGGATAAAGAATTTAGATGTTCACTATGGCAAACTTTATATTCTTAAAAAAGTTTCCCTGCATATAAAAAAGGGAGAATTGGTTACAATTTTAGGAAGTAATGGAGCAGGAAAAACAACGCTGTTGAATACCATTTCTGGTCTTATAAAACCGACCTCTGGTGAAATAGTTTTTGAAGACAGAAATATCACTGGTATGGAGCCTGATAAAATTGTTAAGATAGGTATTTCACAGGTTCCAGAGGGAAGGCTAATCTTTAAGACACTCACTGTTGAGGAAAATCTTCTTCTTGGCTCATATCATAGATACAAAATAGGAAGAAAAAAAGAGATAAAAAATGATATGGAAACTATATACTCTCTTTTTCCAAAACTAAAAGATAGAAGAAAGCAGCTTGCAGGGACTCTTTCTGGTGGAGAGCAACAAATGCTCGCTATAGGAAGAGCTTTGATGTCAAAACCAAAACTCCTTTTACTTGACGAACCAAGCATGGGTGTGGCACCAAATGTAGTAAAAGAAATCTTTGTCCATCTTGTTGAGCTTTTAAAGAGCTTATCTTTGACCATGCTTCTTGTGGAACAGAATGCCAAAAGCGCCCTTAAAATAGCCCATAGAGGATATGTTATTGAGACAGGAAGAATTGTCCTTGAGGGCTCTTCTGAGGATCTTCTCTCCAACAAAGATGTACAGAGAGCCTATCTTGGAAGAGACTTGGATGCAGAGGTAATCATTTAATAGGGAGGTAAATTATGTTTTTTGATCAAGAAAATGAATGCATGGATAGAGAGGACTTAAAGCAGCTACAGCTTGAAAGACTTCAATCTACTGTTCACAGAGTCTACAGAAATGTGCCCTTTTACAGAAAAAAATTTGACGAACTCGGCATAGACCCAGATGATTTTACTTCTCTTGATGATGTAAGAAAATTACCTTTTACCACAAAGGCCGACCTTAGAGAAAACTATCCCTATGGTTTATTTGCTGTGCCTTTAAGAGAAGTAGTCAGAATTCATGCATCTTCTGGAACCACTGGTATGCCTACGGTTGTGGGATATACGAAAAATGACCTAAAAACATGGTCTCATCTTGTAGCAAGAAATCTTGTTGCAGCTGGTATAACAAAGGATGATGTTATTCAGATAGCCCATAACTATGGATTATTTACAGGAGCATTTGGATTACACTATGGCGCAGAAAAGATTGGCGCCTCAGTTATTCCTATATCGATTGAGAATCCAAAGAAACAAATAAAAATTATGCAGGACTATAAAACAACCACTCTTGTATGCACTCCAAGCTATGCTCTTCTTATTGCAGAGACTATAGTTGACATGGGCATAAATCCAAACTTTTTCTCACTTAAACTTGGTATTTTCGGAGCTGAACCGTGGTCTGAGGCAATGAGAAAGGAAATACAGGAAAAACTTAAAATCAAAGCCATAGATATATATGGATTAAGTGAAATCATGGGACCAGGAGTGGCAGGAGAGTGTGAATATCAATGCGGACTTCATGTAAATGAAGATCATCTTTTAATTGAAATCATTGATCCTCAAACTCTTGAACCTCTACCTGTTGGTGAATTTGGAGAGTTGGTCATAACAACTCTTACTAAGGAAGCTTTCCCTCTGCTAAGATACAGAACCAGAGATTTAACAAGAATAATTCCTGAGAGCTGTAAATGTGGAAGAACCCTTATTAGACTTGACCGAATAAAAGGCAGAACAGACGATATGATAATAATTAAAGGCATAAAGGTATTTCCATCTCAGATAGAGGAGATTTTATTTGATATTCAAGGCATTGAACCACATTATCAAATTGTAATAGAACGAAAGGGTTTTGTTGATGAACTGACTGTATTAGTGGAGGCATCAGAAGAACTATTTTTCGATGAAATGCGAAAGCAACAGGAATTTATTAATCTGGTGAAAGAGAGGCTTATGTCAGAACTTGATATCCCTCTAAATGTAAAACTTGTGGAAAAGAAATCCCTTGAAAGATTCGAAGGTAAGGCAAAAAGAGTTATAGATAAAAGAACATATTAGAGAAACCTACTTTTGCTCAAAGTTTTAAAAAATCAAAAATCTCAACAGCTACATTAATAAATAATAAAAAATAGGTCTTTCTGTATTAATTAGCAAAGAAATGCATAGTTTATCTATTTTTTCCTTAAAATCTCCTTTACCATCTCCGTAACCTTACGAAAATGTACCTTTCCACTTCCCATTTTTGGAAGTTCTTCTAAAACAATAAATTGTTTTGGAATCGCTATGTTTGGCAGATGAGAAGAAAGTTCTGTGATTATTTTTTTCTCATCAATCTTTTCTGTTACTGCCACTACAATTTTAGCTCCCTTTGTTTCATCCGGTATCTCCACAGCACAACACTCAACTCCATTTGGAAGAATTTTTTCAAGAACATCCTCAATTTTGACCAGTGATACCATTTCACCACCAATCTTCACAAATCTCTTAAGTCTTCCCACATGCCACAGAAATCCATCTTCATCAATATATCCCATATCACCGGTATCATACCAGCCATGACGAATTCTCATAGCAGTCTCTTCAATATCATCAAAATAACCCTTCATAACATTGTCACCCTTTACCATTATCCTTCCTACTTCACCGGCTTTACAGGGTTCGCCTGTTTCATAGTTTTCAATCATAACCTGAACACCTGGAATTGGTTTTCCGATGCTTCCAGGCTTGTTTTCCTTAAGAGAGTTAGCAGAAATTACAGGTGAAGTCTCAGTAGTTCCATACCCCTCTAAAAGATTTTTTTTATGTTTCTGCCACATGTTATCTCTAAGTGTTTGAGGACATTTATCAGCACCACTCATCAGAATTCTCAAACTTTCAAAGTCTCCTTCCTCTGAACGCTTTAAATACCCCCACCAAAAGCTCGGTGTGGCTGCCATAACAGTAGGTTTTTCCTCTCTAATTATCTGACATATTTTTTGAAAATCAAGAGGATTAGGATAGGAAATCATCGTCATTCCATGATATATGGGAGTCCATAGATTAACCGTCAATCCAAACACATGAAAATATGGGAGATTTGCAAGAAGAATATCCTCTGAATTAAGCTCAAACACAGGACTGAATGATTTTATATTGGATATGATGTTTTTATGGGTTAGCTCAACAGCCTTTGGTTCCTTTTCGCTTCCACTCGTAAAAAGTATAACAGCTGTATCATCTGCACTTCCAAAATGGAAAAATTTTCTTAGAATTAATAAAGGCATTTTCTCAAAAATTACTGCTATCAATTTGTCCTTAATGCTTATGCTTTCAATGATATCCTCTATGAAGACCATTCCGTCAATATAGGGACAGTTAATTTTTTCAAGCAAGGCCTTAGATGTAATCACTGGGCTAAAATCACACTTTTTCTGAGCATAGGTTACATTGTAGTAGGCATCTGTGGAGTAATTAATCATTACAGG
This sequence comes from uncultured Nitrospiraceae bacterium, assembly GCA_937139565.1. Classification (GTDB taxonomy): domain Bacteria; phylum Nitrospirota; class Thermodesulfovibrionia; order Thermodesulfovibrionales; family Thermodesulfovibrionaceae; genus Thermodesulfovibrio. The sequence continues at coordinate 8,612 of CAKZQH010000007.1, forward strand.
AATTTTTCCAGCCATCAGTGCACCAATAAATGCAAAGGCACAGCCAGGTGATGTAGGAATCATGATACCAACAAAGGAATCTGGTAGATTCTTAAGCCGATTGGCAAAGATAATTGATGCTATCAATGCCTTGTTATACGTTATTCTACGATCAAGAAATCGGTCATTAAAGGCTATTTTATTCGGAAACTTCTTTGCTGTGTTTATTAATACTTCCTGTAGCACCATATTTTCCACCTAAAAATTGTAAGTAAGTTGAACACCTATGATGTCAACTGAACCTTTATAACTTCCCTTAAGACCTCCTCTATACCTATCTTCTTCCACAGGCTCTTTGTCAATATGGGAGTCCTTAAAGAATATATGAACATATCCAATGTCTGCCGTTAATCTATCTGAGAACTTGTATCCTGCACCTAAGGCTATCCAGAATCTGTCAGTGTCAGGTATTCTTGGTGTTCTATGTTTAGCGTCTGGAATAGGAGTTTCATCATAGGCTATACCTGTTCTTAAAGTGAGTTTCTCATTTATCTTGGATGATGCTCCTATGGAATAACGCATTGAGTTATTCCAGCTTGTAGTTATAACAGAGTCAGGTCTTCCATTTTGAAATCTTATTCTTATCTCATTTAAAGTTTTCCAACCTGTCCATGTAATATCTGTCATAAGAGATAATTTATCATTAACATCATGATAAAAACTCAGAGATAGTGTGTCTGGTAGCTTTATTATCGAGTTGATTTTGTCATCCTGAAAGTTTGGAAGCAAATTAAGAGGAGATGGAATATCATAAAAATAGGCATTTCCCTCAAGCTTCTGTTTAACCTTTGAACGATATGAAAGTCCAAATCTCGTATTCTTAGTAAATTCATAAAGGATGCCCAGATTAAAACCAAATCCCCAGGAATCACCCTTTAGTCTAGCGAAGCCGTCTCTATTTTGCGGAGATCCTAGAAAGGCTCCACAGTCAATTGAGTTTGTAAGCTCTGCCTTCATGTACATGAAATTTAGTCCTAAACCAATACTTAACTCCTCATTAGCTTTAAAGGCAAGTGTAGGATTTATATTCAAAGTTTTAACGGAGGATTTTATTGCATGATATCTACCAACCCAGCCTTTATCATATTCGGTTTGAAGTCCAAAAGGTGAATAAAAACCGATTCCAAGGGTTATTTTCTCAGCTGGAAGAACAAAATAAAGGTTACCAAGAAAAGTTGCAACGCCTGCATCACCACCATTGTTACCTCTTAGATATGCTCCAGAGAAATGTATAGAGTCTTCATTTGTAAATTTAGCATGCGGTACAATTACATAATTAGCAAGTATTGTCTGTTTGCTGTTAATTCTGGTAATACCTGCAGGATTAAAATAAATGGTAGTTCCATCAAGTGCACTTGCAGCTCCACCTGAATATGCATTCCCAAGACTCCTACTCCCTGTTCAATTAGGGCAAATCCAGCAGACCAAACATTTCCACAAAATACCACAAACAACAAAAAAAGCACACCGATAGGCACTTCGAATAACTTCCTTCTCATTCTCCCCCCAAAGATATGATTTGGATTAAAAAATGAAGAAATTAAAAAGCTTTACAACTAAATATAAATACGCCCCTCGAAAACATCCTTAAATAAGAAATACCGGTAAAATGCCAAGAATTAATGCTCCTAAAACACAAATGAATAGACCTGCTATAAGTTCCCTCGAGATAATTAAAGAAGGCGCAATAATCGGCTCTTTCATATACATATACATGACCACTCTGAGATAATAATAGGCTGACACAACAGTAAATAGAACCGCAATTACAACAAGCCAAGTAAATCCGCCCTCTATAGCTTGTTTAAAAACATAAAATTTTGCGATAAAACCAGCTGTTGGAGGCACTCCAGTGAGCGAGAACATAAAAACAAGCATTGCAAATGAAATAACAGGATGGAATTTATGAATTCCCCTGTAGTTTTCAATATTCTCCTCATTTAATGCAACCACTACGGCAAAAGCACCAATGTTCATTATTGTATAAACAAACATATAGGCGACCACCGAGTATAGAGCATCGGATGTTCCGGATATAAGTCCCATGACAACGTATCCAGCATGGGCAATACTTGAATAGGCAAGCATTCTTTTTATGTTTCTCTGAGGTAATGCAAGAAGATTACCTACAACTATTGTAACTAAGGAAAGAACAATGAGAAAATTGCTCCAATAGACGTAATGAAGGCTATAGACTTCAACAAGAAATCTTCCAAAAGCACCAAATACCGCTACCTTTGGTAAAGTTGAAATAAATGCTGTTACAGGTGTTGGTGCTCCTTCATAAACATCAGGAGCCCACATATGCAAAGGAACAAGGGCTATTTTAAAACAAAGTCCCACTGTAAAAAGACCAACGCCTGCAAGAGAGAGTTCTAAATTCTGGGCTGAACAGCTTACAAGATATACAAAATCCGTGGTTTTACAAGAACCATAAATAAGTGCTATACCAAAAAGCATGATTACTGTTGAAAGCCCACCAAGCATAAAATATTTAATAGCAGCCTCGTTTGCACGATGATCATATTTTCTCGTAGCTACCAAAGCATAACAACTTAAGGCCATCATCTCAAGGGATACAAAAAAGCTTATCAACTCCCTTGATGAAACAAGAAGCATCATTCCAATGGTAGCAAACATTATGAGCGCTAATGACTCATTCATTACAATAAGTCGATACTTTAAATAGGGTGAAAACATAAGCATAGAAAGAGTTGCACCCATAATAAGGGTAAATTTTAAATAGATGGCTAAAGAATCATTGAGAAACATCTCCCCAAAGGCTTTACCTTCAAAAATAAAAATAAGGGGGATAGTGGAGACTAAGAAAAATACAGAAAGACCTAAGAGAAACGATTTATTTATCCTAAGCACTCCTAAAAGAAGCACTAAAAAAGTAAAGGCAGTAAGGACAATTTCAGGAATTATTGCGTCAAATTGAAGAGGAATCTGGGGTATATTCATCGGGCCACTCCTAAGAGAGTATTGATGTGAATTAAAAGTTCCCGAACAGAAATATCCATTATACCTAAAAAGGTACCAGGATAAAAGCCTATCCAGATAACTAATATTGCAAGGGGAATAAGGATAACCATTTCTCTTACATTTAGATCTCCATAATATCTTATGTGTTCAAGTACATAGTTTGATGTTTTTTCAAAAAATACTCGCTGATATAGCCATAGCATATAAGCTGCACCAATGATCAGAGCTGTAGCTCCAAGAATTCCCATGATTTTCTGAGCCTTAAATGCACCGTAAAGAATCAAAAACTCTCCAATAAAACCATTCGTGCCAGGAAGTCCTATTGATGCAAGCGTAAAAAGCATAAAGAAGGCAGAATAAAGGGGCATTACAGTTGCAACGCCGCCATAATCAGCTATCTGTCTTGTATGAGTTCTCTGATAAATAATGCCTACACACAGAAACAGTGCTCCTGTTACAATTCCGTGATTTATCATCTGTATAAGACCTCCCTGAATTCCCTGATGATTAAGAGCAAAAATTCCTAAAGTAACAAATCCCATATGACTTACAGAACTGTATGCAATTAATCTTTTTAAATCGCTCTGAACAAGACATATGAGAGCACCATAAATTATTGCAATCACTGAAAGTATCAGCATTAGTGGTTTAAAAGCAATTGTTGCATCAGGAAACATTGGTAAATTAAATCTTAAGAATCCATAAGCACCCATTTTTATCAGAATCCCTGCAAGTATAACGCTTCCTGCAGTAGGAGCTTCTGTATGAGCATCCGGTAGCCAGGTATGAACAGGCCACATAGGTACCTTTACTGCAAAAGCTACAAAAAAGGCAAGAAATAGCCATATCTGCATATTGTAAGGATAAATATTATTCATAAGTTTAAGCATATCAGATGTGCCTGTATAGAGAAATAAAAAGATAATTCCAACAAGCATAAAAAGGCTACCAATGAAAGTATAAAGGAAAAACTTGATAGCCGAATAAATTCGTCTTGGTCCTCCCCATACACCTACAATAAGATACATGGGAATAAGCATTGCTTCCCAGAAAATATAGAAAAGAAAAGTGTCTAAACTCATGAATACGCCTATCATTGCAGTGTGGGTAACTAAAATCGCTATATAGAACTCTTTTATCTTTTTATTTATCTCACGCCAAGATACAAGTATGCACAAAATAGTGAGAAGACTGCTAAGAATAATAAAAGGAGCACTAATCCCATCAACACCAAGGGAATATTTTATTCCCCACTTTGGTATCCAGAGATACTCTTCTCTAAATTGCATCTGAGCTGTAGATTTATCGAAGGAAAGATACAGAGGAAGGCTCAGGATGAACTCTATTAGAGAGACCATTAGAGCTGTCATTTTTATAAGTTCTTCCTGATTTCGATTAATAAAAATAAGTAACAAAGAGCCAACTAAAGGTAAAACAATGAGTGATGAAAGAAGTGGAAAACTTATCTTATCTATAAAAAATCCGAAGGCCAAGATTACACACGCAGAAAGCACAAAAATTAAAAAGGAAAGGAAAAGGGATTTTTTCAACTGATTTTTCCATGTCTGTGAATTTACAATCTCCAAATTCATTTCCACCTCACACACTAAAAATAATAAAGAGGATAATACAAACACCGATAATCATTAAAATAGCATAATGTTGCATAAATCCTGTCTGAAGATTTCTCATTGATTTTCCAGCTATGTAGCACAATTTAGGCACCCCATTTACTATTCCTTCAATTATGCCTCTATCTGTAATCTTTTCAACTACTGTCCTTGAAAAATAAATCGTGGGTTTCACGAATAAATAGTCATATAATTCGTCAAAGTAATACTTATTCCAAAGCACTCTGTAAATGAACTGAAAGCGACTTTTTATTGCATCTGCAAAATGGGGCTTGCAGATGTAAATAAACCATGCAAGTCCAATTCCTGAAAGGGAAACTAAAATTGAAATGGTCATAACAAATTTCTCATCCTCATGGGGTAAAGCAGTTACAGCTTTTCCAACAATAGGTTCTATAAAATGTGTCACAGAAAAATATCCTGCCAGGATTGACAAAACTGCAAGCAGTAAAAGGGGTATAGTCATGCTCGTTGGTGACTCATGAAGATGTTTACGAAGGTGTTCATCACCTCTAAACTCGCCATGAAAGGCCACAAAAAGAATCCTGAATGTGTAAAAAGCTGTAAGAAAAGCAGTAATTGTAGCTAAAATCCAAAGAACTTTACCATATGGCATAGGAGATGCATAGGCAAACCAAAGAATTTCGTCTTTACTGAAAAATCCAGAAAGACCTGGTACACCGGCAATAGTAAGAGCAGCAATTAAAAAGGTTAAATAAGTAATAGGCATGTATTTTCTTAAACCACCCATCTTGAAAATATCGAGTTCACCAGCCATGGCATGCATCACACTTCCAGCACACAGGAAAAGAAGAGCTTTAAAAAATGCATGGGTGTAAAGGTGAAAAATTCCTGCTCCATAAGCAGCAAGCCCACAGGCTAAAAACATGTATCCCAGCTGACTTATCGTTGAATAGGCTATAATTCTCTTAATATCCCTTTGAACAACTCCAATGGTTGCTGCCATAAAGCTCGTGATAGCTCCTGTAAAAGCGACTACCATAAGCGCTACCTCTGAAAGGCTATAAAGAGGATTCAGTCTTGCAACCATAAAAACACCAGCAGTAACCATTGTAGCAGCGTGAATTAGAGCACTCACAGGTGTAGGACCTTCCATGGCATCTGGAAGCCATACATGCAGTGGTAATTGTGCAGACTTTCCGATAGCACCACAGAAAAGCAAAATAGCAATAACTGTAATCAAATCTACATTCCATAAAAGAAAAGTAATCTCCTTATCCTGAAGCAGGCCTACTTTTTGGAAGATATCTCCATAATTAAGCGACTGTAAATTTACAAAAAGAAGTAAAATCCCAAGTAGAAAACCAAAGTCACCAATTCTATTTACTATAAAAGCCTTTTTACCTGCATCTGATGCAGAACGCTTCTCATACCAGAAACCAATAAGAAAATAAGAACAAAGACCTACTGCTTCCCATCCAAAATAAAGCTGTACCACATTGTTTCCCATTACGAGCATAAGCATGGAAAAAACAAAGAGATTAAGATATGCAAAGTAGCGGTAATAACCGGGATCACCGTGCATGTACCCCGTTGAATAAAAATGCACGAGGAGACTTACCAGTGTAACCACAATTAGCATTACTGCTGTAAGTTCATCAATTAAATACCCAAAGCTTACTTTTAGCTCTTCAGATAGTATCCATGTATAAAGATTGTATTCTATGATTTTTCCAGATAAAACCTCCCATACTGCCAACAAGGAAACAATAAAAGATAAAGCTATCGGAGCTATTGCTATGGCATTTACAGCTTTTATTTTTAGGAATCTACCAAAAAAAAGATTTATAAAAAATCCTGCAAGTGGAAAAAGAGGTATAAGAAAATAAAATTTCTCCATATTAGCCCCTCAAATTCTTTATTCCATCAGAGTGATTTATTCCTGTGCTTCTCACAAGAGCTAAAACAATGGCGAGTCCAACAGCAGCTTCAGAAGCAGCTACAGCTATTGAAAATAGGACAAAAATTTGACCTGTATAATTCCCACTATAGTAGCTAAAAGAAGCAAAAGCAATATTAACAGCATTAAACATAATTTCAAGGCACATAAGCATCACTATAAGATCTCGCCTGATTAAAAAGCCTATGAGACCTATGGTAAAAAGTGTTATGCTAAGCAGTAAATAGTCATTTATCATTTTTCTTCCCTCGGATACTTTTTTGCAATTATAATACCTGCTACCATAGCTACAAGGAGTACCAGCGATAAAATCTCAAAGGGTAAAAGATAATAGGAGAAAAGCAAACGTCCAAAAGACACTGTATCACTGGTTATTGGAGTTACGAAATCATATCGGCTATTTTTTACAACACTGTAAAATACTGCAAAAAACAAAAGTCCGGTAAGCAAACCAGCTCCTGCAAACTTCACGAATCTCCTGTGTCTTAATTCTTCTTTTATATTCATAACCATTATGGCGAAAACAAAAAGAGCAAGCACACCACCCACATAAACAATTATTTGAATTACCATTAGAAATTCGGCATTTAGCATGAGAAAAACAGCAGCTACATGAAGAAGAAGTATTAAAAGAAAAAAGGCACTGTGAATTATGTTTCTCGAAGAGATTACAGCAATGCTAAGCACAGTAAGACTTATATAGAAGTAAGTAAGAAAAACCTGCTCAACTGGGGAGTTGTTCATTTTTTACCTCCCTTTTAATTTCCACGCCTCTTTTTAAAGGAACCGGCCCCTGCTCTCTCTTTGTTTTTGGCCATCTTGATGGATCAATACCCGGAGGCTGCCAAAATTTGTTAAAGTAGTAATCAGCTGGCCATTTAGCGCTAAATTCATCCCAGTTCTTAAGAAGTTTTTCTTTATTAAAAATAAGACCTTTTCTTTCATAGCTTGAGTATTCATAATCTTCTGTAAGAACAAGTGCGCACACAGGACATGCTTCAACGCAATATGCACAATATACACATCTTGAGGCATCTATAATGTAATCAATGACTACCATTTTATTTTCCCTTTTCTCTCTCTTTATGTGAATACAGCGAGAGGGACACACAGTAGTGCATCTCATGCAACCAATACACTTATCATCTCCACTAATAGGATCTCTTACAAGGGCGTGTCTGCCTCTAAATCCTTCGTGAATATTCCTCTTTTCAAAGGGATATTGCACAGTGACTGACTTACTAAAAAGCATCTTTAAAGTAAGAGCAAGTCCTTTAAATATTTCGATAAGCAAAATCTTGGTTAAAATCTCCTTAACCTTCATTTAATCCTCACTGATAATACTTAATTAATGAAGTAATAACTATATTAAATAAAGCAAGAGGAATCAAAACCTTCCATCCAATAGCCATTAGTTGGTCATATCTGTAACGGGGAAGAGTGCCTCTAAGCCAGAAAAATAGAAATATGTGGAAATAAACTTTAAGAAGAAACCAAACAATACCGGGAATCAAACTTAAAATGGGAAATATTTTAATCAATACCGGTGGAGCAGTCCATCCACCCCAAAAACAAATTGCAGCAAGTGCTGACATGGAAAACATTGCAAGATACTCAGCAAGATAATAAAAAGAAAATCTAATTCCCGAGTACTCAACAAAATAGCCAGCTACAAGTTCTGTTTCTGCCTCAGGAAGATCAAAAGGCAATCGGTTAGTTTCTGCAAGGGCAGCAACAATGAAGACGAAATATCCCAAAATCTGGGGGAATAGAAACATACCATACCACAACTCATTTTGTTTATTAACTATCTCAGAAAGATTGAATGACTCAGCCATTAAAACTACTCCAACAAGGCTCATGGCAAGAGCAACTTCATAGCTTATCATCTGGGCTGCTGAACGAAGACCACCTAAGAAGGCATACTTTGAATTTGAAGCCCATCCACCAAATATTATTCCATATGTCCCTACTCCTGCAATACCTAATACATAAAGAAGTCCTACACTCATATCGGATATTACAAAATTTTTATCTACAGGAATCACTGCAAATGTGCTTAATGCAGCAGTAAGACTAATAATCGGGGCTATAGCAAAAACTCTTTTATCAACATTCGAGGGTATAATGTCTTCTTTAAATATAAGCTTTACCACATCAGCAATTGGCTGTAAAATTCCATGTGGACCTACTACCATAGGACCGAGTCTAAGCTGAATATGACCAATCACTTTTCTTTCTGCATAAGTAGCATAGGCAACATGCAGAAGCAATATCCCGAAGTAAAGGGCTGTTTTTAGTATGGATACAAAAATTACATATAATGTCTCAATCATCGGTCACACTCACCTAAAACAATATCTATAGAACCAATATTGGCAATCACATCAGCAATTAAACCACCTTCACAAAGCCTTGGAAGTGCCCCTGTATGAACGAATGAGGGAGCTCTAACTCTCATTCTGTAAGGCTTTGCAGAATCATCACATACAATATAAAAACCAAGTTCACCCCTCGGAGCTTCAACAGAGGCATAGATATCAGTAAACTTTTTGATAAAATCCTCTACACTTTTATCATCTACATATATTTCAAACTGTACATCCTCTTTGTCTATCTTAAGAGGTGATGCAGGCATTCTGATTTTTGGAGCATTATCAGCTAAAATAGGTCCCTCTGGTAATCTCTCTATACACTGTTTGATTATTCTTACTGATTGTCTAAATTCTAACATTCTGCATTTATATCTGTCGTAAATATCACCATTTTTACCTACTGGTACATCAAACTCAACTTTGTCATAGGCATCGTATGGGAAAAATTTACGCACATCATAATAAACTCCAGAGCCTCTGAGAGTTGGTCCAGTAAGTCCCCAATTGATGGCCTCTTCGGCTGATATAACTCCAACCCCTTTTGTCCTTTTAAGCCAAACCCTGTTTCTATCAATAAGGGTTTCATACTCTTCAACTCTTTTTGGAAACTCATCAATAAATCTTTCCAGCTTTTTAAGAAACTCGTTGCTCACATCGCAACGAACTCCACCAATTCTCGGATAGCTTACAGTGAGCCTTGCTCCAGTTACCATTTCAAAAAGCTCAAGAAGCTTTTCCCTATCTCGCATTGCATATAGAAATACTGTCATAGCACCTATATCAAGAGCATGGGTTGCAATCCAAACAAGATGGCTGCATATCCTTGCCATTTCTGAAAGCATTGTTCTTATAAACTTTGCTCTTTCGGGAACATTTATACCAAGAAGTTTTTCAACACATAGACAAAATCCCACATTATTAACCATGCTTGAGAGATAATCAAGCCTGTCAGTAAGAGGAAGAGACTGAACATAGGTAAGATCCTCGGCAAGTTTTTCTAAACCTCTGTGAAGATAGCCAATGTAAGGAGTGCACCTCTTTACTATCTCTCCCTCAACTTCAAGAACAAGCCTTAAAACCCCGTGAGTAGCAGGGTGTTGAGGTCCCATATTAATAAGGAGTTCTCTTTCGTTTTCAGGATTCATCTTCTCTCCATCCCTTCCCTGCTTCCTTTAATTCTCTGAAAGGTTCCCATTCTTTATCCCCAAGGTCACTAATAACTGGGTAATCCTTTCTAAGAGGATAGCCATTCCAATCCTCTGGTAGAAGAATTCGTCTTAAGTCTGGATGACCTTTAAAAAATATTCCAAACATGTCAAAGACTTCTCTTTCAAACCAATTTGCCGTAGCCCATAAATCTGAAACTGTATCAATGCAACATCCGTGTTCTGGAACCTGAGCTTTTATTATAAGGCGATGCTTATGTTTAATTGACATGATTATGTAAATTACATCAAATCTCGGCTCTCTAAAACCAAGATAATCAACAGCAGTTAAATCTACTAGATAGTTAAACTCTAAAAGAGGAGTATTCTTGACATATGATAGTATTTCTTTAATTTTTTCCCTTTTTATTGTAAGATCGCACTGATCCCTAAAACATCTAAACCATAAAACATCTTCAGGAAACCTATCCTTTATCTTCTTTATTATCTCTACGGGATTCATCAGTGCTCCTCATCCTGTTTTCTGGAATCAGACAAATGCCTGAATGGCAAAGAAATTTATTGTGAGCTTCTGCCTTAATTTTCTCTTGAAGCTTTAAGATTCCCTCTATGAGGGCTTCAGGTCTTGGTGGACAGCCTGGAATGTAAACATCAACTGGCAGAATTTCATCTACACCCTGCACAGTGCTATAAGTATTAAATACTCCACCACTACAGGCGCAACTTCCCATGGCTATTACATATCTAGGTTCTGGCATCTGATGATAAAGATTGACTATAACGGGTGCCATTTTCTTTGTCAAAGTTCCCGCAACAACCATTACATCTGCCTGTCTTGGAGTTGCTCTAAATATGACACCAAATCTATCAAGATCATAATGGGATGCACCTGCTGCCATCATTTCTATAGCACAGCAGGCTAAACCAAAAGTAAGAGGCCACAGAGATGAACGCCTTCCCCAACTTGCTAATTTCTCTACGGTTGTAATAATTGTATTCGCTGCTGGTACTATTTTTACATTCTTCTCTACCTCTATTGGTTCAGTTGAATTGTCAAATATTTTAATTAAACCCAAATCAATCCCTCTCCCAATTAAAAATATTCTTTCCTAAAGCGTAAATGTAACCAATTAGAAGAACGAAGATAAAAAGATACATTTCTAAAAGAGCGTAAAATCCGATTTTATTATATACCAAAGCCCATGGATAGAGAAAAACTGTTTCCACATCAAATATGACAAATACAATGGCAACAATGTAAAATTTTATGTTGAATCTATTCCATGTGTCTCCTGCAGAAGGAACTCCGCATTCATATGGAGTAAGCTTCAATGTATAGGGTCTTTTAGGTCTTACAAAACTACTAATAATAATCAATGAAAAGCCAATGAGAAGAGATATAACAATTACTATTAGAACAGGTAAATATTTGTCCCTTAAAAAATCTCCTGGTCCCATCTATCTCCTATTAATTAAGTTTAGTTAAATAGAATAACAAATTTTTTAGTTTTGTTAAAAGACTTAATTTTATGGAAATTGGGAGAGCTATCTTTTGAATTAGAGATAGCCCTCCCAACTTTAACTATTTACTCTCCTCTTCCTTTGGAAGGGTCATTTGCTCTTCTTTTAAAAGACGCTCCCAGTTTTTATCAATCATTTCCTGTACCTGCTCCAACATTTTTTCATTACCAGGTGCGAATAGATGTTTAAATCTACCCTGAGCCTTTAAAAACTCTACAATTGGTTTTTTCTCCTTAGGTTTAACTGTCACTCTTGTAACGCCATTTTCCACTTCGTATAGAGGCCAAAAACACGTATCAACAGCAAGACGGCTCAATAAAATTGCATCGTCTGGTCTTGACCTCCAGCCACGATTACAGGGAGCAAATATGTTTATAAATTTTGGTCCAGGTGTTTCTATTGCTTTTCTAACCTTTTTCATCAGATCTGGCCAGTGACTTGGAGCTGCTTGAGCCACATAGGGAAGTCCGTGAGATGCCATTATTCTTGTAAGGTCTTTTCTCTGCTGTGGTTTACCAGGAATAACTGCGCCTGCTGGACAAGTAGTTGTATCTGCATATGTGGGTGTAGCTCCAGAACGCTGAATTCCTGTATTCATATAGGCTCCGTTGTCATAACAAACATAAAGCATGTTATGACCTCTTTCCATAGCACCAGAAAGACTCTGAAATCCTATATCGTAAGTTCCACCATCACCGCAGATGGCAATAAACTTTATATCTTTATCAATTTTACCCTGCTTTTTTAAGGCTCTATACATTGACTCAACGCCTGACAAAGTAGCAGCAGCGTTTTCAAAGGCATTGTGAATCCATGGAATCTTCCATGCTGTATAAGTGGATATACAAGAAGAAACCTCAAGACAGCCTGTTGATGAGGCAGCAACTACAGGATAATCACAGGCAGCAAGAAGAATCATCTTTACCACGATTGGAACACCGCATCCTGCACACAAGCGATGCCCTGAAGTAAATCTTAATTCTTTTTTTGATAGTTCCTTTAAATTTAACGGTGTTGTCATATTACTCCCTCACTCCAATATATTCTTTAAAGCTTTCAACTTTTCCTGTCTCAACTATCTTCTTAAGTTCTTCAATCACATAGGCTACGTGTTCAGGCATAAAATCTCTTCCACCAAGGCCATAGATTCTATTTATTAGAGCAGGCTTAATTGAATAGGGATACAAACTCGTAGCTATATCAAGATAAAGAGGACCAAAGGAGCCACCAAATGCATCTGCTCTGTCAAGAACACAAACTGCTTTTAGATGCTTTAGAGCATCACCAATCTCTCCATATGGGAAAGGCCTAAAGAGTCTGGGTTTAATAAGGCCTACCTTTATTCCCTTATCTCTATATTCATCAACCACATCCTTTGCAGTTCCAGCAGCTGAATTTAATACTACAAGTCCTATTTCTGCATCTTCAAGTCTATAGGTCTCAAATAATCCGTATTTTCTTCCTGAAATTTTCTCAAATTCCTCAGCAACCTTTAAAACCACCTGAGGAACCTTTTTATATACTTCTGCATGTGCCCTTCTTACTTCCATGTATAAATCTGTAAGTATGAGTGGACCATAACTTTTAGGGTTTTCAATATCCAAAAGAGGATAAAGAGGCTTATATTCGCCTACAAAGTTTTTAACTATATCATCATCTAGATACTCAATTCTCTCTATTGAATGGCTTATAATAAAGCCATCATAACATACCATTACAGGAAGTCTTATATCCATATGTTCAGCAATTCTAAATGCCTGAATTGCATTGTCATACGCTTCTTGGGCATTTTCGCTCCAAAGTTGAATCCATCCTGAATCTCTTGCTCCCATAGCATCTGAATGGTCACAGTGAATATTTATTGGGGCGGACAGTGCTCTATTTACGACTGCCATAACAACAGGAAGTCTCATCCCGGATGTTATAAACAGAATCTCCCACATCAATGCTAGCCCCTGAGATGATGTTGCTGTAGCAACTCTACCACCTGCTGCAGCTGCTCCCACACAGGCACTCAATGCTGAATGCTCACTTTCAACCAGAATTAGCTCTGTTTTAACTTTTCCATCAGAGACAAAGGAGGCAAATCTCTGCATTAACTCAGTCTGCGGTGTAATAGGATAGGCAGCACAAACATCTGGCTCTATTTGACGAAAAGCATTTGCAACAGCTTCATTTCCTGTGACTGCTACTACCTTTGTCATTACTTCACCTCCTCTTCCATAACTATTGCTTTATTCCCTTTTTTACCAGGACACTCTAAAGCACATATTCCACAACCTTTACAATAATCAAAATCAAATTCACCTCTTTTACCATCTTTGACCTTAACGGCATTGTCTGGGCAGTATAGCCAGCAAAGAAGACAGTGAATACAATTTTCCTCTATCCAACGGGGTTTAAAAGCTCTCCATGAACCTGTCTTAAATTTTAAAGCACTTCCTGCTTCTAAAATAACCATTCCTGGTGGTATTTGTTTCCATCCCATCATCCTTCCTTCACCTCCTCGTAACCTCTCTTTACTGCAAGCAGGTTACCATCTATTATTTTCTGAGCAAATTTCTTACCAAAGCTTTTTTTAACATCCTCAAGAAGAGTCTCCAAATCAACCAGACCAGTTACTCTATTTAAAGCACCAACCATAGGAGAATTAGGCATGGGTCTGCCAAAACAATCGATTGCAATTTTAGTAGCATCCACAACAAACAGTTTTTGGGAAGGTTTTAATTTTAATTTCTTTCTTAGTTCTGCAGGATCTTTTGAAGAATTAATTATAAAGGCCGAATCATCTTTTGTTCCTTCCGTAACATCTATACCTTCTATTAATGTGGGATCAACAACCACAACCACATCTGGATGGGACACCGGACAGTGCATTCTCAACTCTTTCTCACTTATTCTGTTATACGCCCTTAGTGGAGCACCTGCTCTCTCAGGACCATACTCGGGAAAAGCTTGCACATACCTACCCCCACTAAGGCATGCATCGGCAAATACCTTAGCAGCGGTAACAGTTCCTTGCCCTCCCCTACCGTGCCATCTAATCTCTACCTTTTTCATAGAACACACCTCTTGTTAAGAGTTTTGAATATTTTAACAAAAAAGAAGGTCAAATAACAACAAAAATTTTTGATTTAAAAATTGAATAAAAAATCTTATTAATCTTAAAGATAGGCGGAAAAAAATAAAAATTTTTATCCCACCCTATATATAGCCCCCCTCCCTTCCTTTATAGCAGCATAATAAGCATAAAATATTATCCTGACTCAAATCCATTGTATTATCGACTTATTATCCAAAGTATTATCGAGGTGTTTTAAACAAAAATATCCTGTTCTAAATTTTATGTAAGACCCCCCATTTGCCAATAGATTACTTATTAAAACCAAGAGCCTCCTCTCTTTTATTAAGTTTTTGGATGATATAAAATATCACCCATCAGGTGAAAAAACAAACAAAGAAAGGAGGCTTATTTAATGATAAAACAACGGCAATTATCTTTCACCCAACTTCATCACTAGAAACTTAAAAAACCACTGTAAATCAATGATTTATCATCTAAAGCTTTGTCTACATGCCTTCTAAGCTATTTTTAAACCATCCGATTTTCCTCTAACTGTCTATATTTTCCTCCTCCCTTGTTATCTCATTTGCGAAACTGATCCTCTCACTGGTTCCGCTCTATTCTTGCACTTAGAACCTCTACCCCTCTATGTCATTGCGAGCGCTAGCGAAGCAAACTCTCCTTTGACCCCTCTTCTGTCATTGCGAGGAGCTTTAGCTCCGAAGCAATCTTGCCTTTTTCGTCATTGCGACTTCGAGCGTAAGCGAGAAGGAAGCAATCTCGCCTTTCCTCCCATTTGGACGAAACGAGATTCCTCACTTCGTTCGGAATGACGGTAGAGGAGGTGTCATTGCGAGGAGCATGAGCTCCGAAGCAATCTCAATCCGTTACTCTTTGAGACTGCCACAGGACATCGTGGCCTCGCAGTGACATGTGAGGGGTGTCAGAGACTGCTTCGCCTCATCGAGAGACTCAAAGTGACAAAATGCATACGCTATGTTATCAGAGATCTTCTTCCTGCCTTTATTCTCTCCCTCATAGCTCACTCTATCCTTTACCATTCTCATTAAACCGTGTCTTTCGTTAATCGTGAGATCCTCATAGCAGAAAGATTACGTGTAGAATACAATGGATTAAAAGCAGAATTAACAGAGAGACTATTCATCTTTTGATTCAAGTTTTACCTGTAAAGATTTTTGATATTAGTAAACGAAGTATGAGAGAAATTGGCTTTAAAAAGTGTAAAAGACATTAGACTACATTAGGTGGGAAAGGGAAATATAAGTCTCTCAAATATTTAGTTTTTTTTAATAAAATATGCCCTAAATTGATGAAGTCAGGTTAAAAACAAAGATGATAAAAGCCTAAGGTGGATGTTTATAGAAGTAGTAGGTAAAGTAGTAAGACATGCAGGAGGGCTTTATCTAAAGATATGTGCAGAGGTAGAAGAAATTTATCCTTTATCAGAAGGTAAGGAGCAGACTTGTGGAACTGAAAGGATAGTTTTTGAGTTTAATTAAAAGGCAAAACAAGAGATTAGAGGTGAAGTATTGTCTAAAAAAGGCGAAAAAGGAGGTTTTTCATAAGAGAAAGGGATTTTGGTGCATAGTAATTTAGCAACCTAAGGAGAAATTAATCTCCAAAGATTCCTAAGGACATTTAAAAGTACCTGAAACGGAGCTAAAAAAAAGGTTTTAAATTTTTCTATCGGCAAATTGGGGTGTAAGAAGCATTTCATAGGCAAAGAGAATTCACATGTGTTATAATTGGTTAATTTTACAAACAAATCTGGAGGTGAATTAATGAAAATCTATTATGAAACTGATGTAAACACAGATATCCTTAAAGGAAAAAAAATTGCCATAATAGGCTATGGTAGTCAGGGGCATGCTCATGCAAACAACCTCAAAGACAGCGGTTTTGATGTTATAATTGGCATAAGAAAAGGAAAAAGTTGGCAGAAAGCTGAAAACGCTGGCCTTACAGTAATGACAGTGGCTGATGCTTCAAAAGCTGCTGATGTTATTATGATTCTTACTCCCGATGAACTTCAGGCCGATTTATATAAAAATGAAATAGAGCCAAACATAAAAAAAGGTGCTTTTTTAGCTTTTGCACACGGTTTTAATATTCATTTTGGCCAGATAGTTCCTTCAGAGGATATAAATGTTTTCATGGTTGCACCCAAAGGACCTGGACACTTGGTAAGAAGTGAATATCTAAAAGGAATGGGAGTTCCATGTTTGATGGCTGTCCACCAGGATCCCTCAGGAGTTACAAAGGATATTGCTCTTGCCTATGCTGTTGGAATAGGAGGAGGAAGAGCAGGTATTATAGAGACAACCTTTAAAGATGAAACAGAGACAGACCTTTTTGGTGAACAGGTGGTTCTTTGCGGCGGTTTAACTTCTCTTATTATTGCAGCGTATGAAACTCTTGTAGAAGCTGGCTATCCACCTGAACTTGCCTATTTTGAATGTCTTCACGAGGTAAAACTAATTGCTGATCTAATTTATGAGGGCGGTATCTCTACTATGAGATACTCTATTAGCAATACAGCTCAATATGGAGACCTTACAAGAGGACCAAGAGTAATAAATGATAATGTCAAGGCTGAGATGAAAAAAATTCTTCAGGAAATACAAAACGGAATTTTTGCAAAGGAATGGATTCTTGAATGTAAAGTTGGAAAGCCCACATTTAATGCTCTTACGAAGAAAGGAGAAGAGCATCCGATTGAAAAAGTAGGTGAAAAATTAAGAGCCATGATGCCTTGGCTTAAAACATCAAAGCTTGTAGATAAATCAAAGGCATGATCAGAAAAGAAGGCATACCATACATTGGAGGAGCTCTTTTTCTCTCCTCCTTCTTTTATTTATTATGGCTTGAACCAGTTGCAATTGCTTTTATTGTGCTTTCTCTTTTCTTTATTTACTTTTTCAGAGATCCGAATAGAATTCCTCCAGCAGATCAAAATCTTGTTGTATCTCCTGCGGATGGAAAGATAATTGTAATAAGAAAGGCCACAGGGTCTTTCTGTCCAAATGATTACAATGAGATAAGCATATTCATGTCACCATTTGATGTACATGTAAACAGAGCACCATTTAACGGAACTGTTAAAGAAGTGGTTTATACGCCTGGTAAATTTTTCTCTGCTTTTAAAGAACAGGCTTACACAAAAAATGAGAACATAAAGTTAACTCTCAGTACAAATTATGGAGATATAATTATAAGACAGGTAGCTGGAGTTATCGCAAGAAGAGCTGTTTGCTGGGTAGCTGAAGGACAAACTCTTGAGAGAGGAGAAAGATTTGGAATGATAAAATTTAGCTCCAGAGTTGATATATGTTTACCATCTAATTTTGAGATTCTTGTTAAAGAAAATGAAAAGGTAAAAGCAGGCCAATCAATAATTGCTCGAATAAGAAAATGATACGAGTTAGAAAAATAAGAAAATTCAGGGATCCTGACAAACAACCCGCAAAAGGAGTTTATATTTTACCAAATGCACTAACCCTCTGTGGCATGTTTTTTGGTTTTTATGCAATTATTGCGGCAATTAATGGTAAATTTATTCATTCTGCTTGGGCAATAATTCTCGCAAATATCTTTGACGGCCTTGATGGATGGGTAGCAAGACTTACAAGAACAACAACACGCTTTGGTGTGGAATTAGATTCTCTTTCTGATCTTGTAGCATTTGGAGTAGCACCTGCAATATTAATGTATAAATGGGCGCTTTTTGATTTTGGGAGAATAGGTTTTGCTGTGGCATTTATTTTTGCTGCCTGTGGAGCCTTAAGACTTGCAAGATTTAACATACAAACAGTGGGAATAAAATCCTTTAAAGGATTGCCCATACCTGGAGCTGCAACAATGCTTGCAGCAACTGTTTTATTTTGCAATGAAATAATTGACTACACACCTGACAAAGATATATTTTTCCCTCTTTTAACTGCTTTTCTTGCATTTTTAATGGTCAGCACTTTGAAATTTCATGGATTAAAGGAAGTGGATTTTAAAGAGAAAAAACCCTTCTGGATACTGCTTTTTTTTATGTTAATTCTCCTTTTTATCGTCATACATCCGCCTTTTACAGTATTTATACTTGCTTGTATTTATGTGCTTTCAGGTATAATTGAAAATATAATAATTCTTCTAAAAAAAAGAAAACAAAGTTCATCGACTAAAGAGGGCTTAATTAAAGAAGAAAAAAAACAAGAGGTGCAGGATGAGAAAGATAAAAATCTTTGATACCACTTTGAGGGATGGAGAGCAATCTCCAGGCGCTTCAATGAATGTGGAGGAAAAAATTCAGGTTGCCAAACAGCTAAAAAAACTGGGTGTAGATATTATAGAGGCAGGCTTTCCAATTGCTTCTCCAGGAGACTTTGAAGCAGTGAATCGAATTTCTAAGGAAGTAAAAGGCATTGTGGTTGCAGGACTATGCAGGGCAAGAGATGAAGATATTGAAAGAGCAGCAGAAGCATTAATACCAGCCGAACAAAAAAGGATACATACCTTTATCGCTACTTCAGACATACATTTAAAACATAAACTTCGTATGGATAGACAGCAAGTCATTGAGGCTGCAGTAAAAGCTGTTAAAAAGGCAAGACAATATACAGATGATGTTGAATTCTCAGCAGAAGATGCCACTCGTTCAGATTGGGATTATCTTTGTAAGGTTATCGAAGAGGTAATTAAAGTTGGAGCAACTACAGTAAATATACCTGACACAGTGGGCTACACAATTCCTCAGGAATACGGAGAATTAATTGAGTATATATTAAATAAAGTGCCTAATATAGATAAAGCAACTATAAGTGTCCACTGTCATAATGACCTTGGTCTTGCTGTTGCAAATTCGCTTACCGCAATTTTAAAGGGAGCTGGACAGGTTGAATGCACCATAAATGGAATTGGTGAAAGAGCTGGAAATGCTGCATTAGAAGAAATTGTTATGGCTTTGAAGGTAAGGGGAGATTTTTTCAAAGCTGACACTAATATAGTTACTCAGGAAATCTATAGAACAAGCAGACTTATAAGTAAAATTACTGGAATGGTTGTTCAGCCTAACAAGGCAATTGTAGGAGCAAATGCTTTTGCGCACGAAGCAGGAATTCATCAGGATGGAGTGCTTAAAGAGAGGACAACTTACGAAATAATGAGACCAGAGGATATTGGAATCCCGAGTTCTAAAATAGTTCTTGGAAAACACTCTGGAAGGCATGCCTTTAAGAAAAGACTTGAAGAACTTGGATTTAGTCTATCTGAAGATGAATTAAATCGAGCATTTGATAGATTTAAAAAACTGGCTGACCAGAAAAAATATATCTTTAATGAAGATTTAGAAGCTCTTGTATCCGATGAAGTATTAAGAATCGCGGAGTTTTATAATCTCATAGACCTTGAAGTTTCAAGTGGTACTAAGAAAAAGCCTACTGCTACGGTAAGGTTGAAAATTAATGGAGAAGAAAAACAAATAACCGTCTCTGGAGACGGCCCTGTTGATTCGGTTTATAAGGCAATCACAGAACTGACAGGCTCAAAAGCTGAACTGAATAAATTTGAAATAAAGGCAATTACCGGTGGTACAGATGCCCTTGGAGAAGTAACAGTAATACTTGAAGAAGGAGGTCATACAGTAAGAGGGCATGGTTCTGATACAGATATTATTGTAGCTTCTGCAAAGGCTTATATAAATGCTCTTAATAAACTTGCAATAAAAAATAAAAAAAGTTAAATAAGAAGACTTAATACAAACTGATAGGCTGACCTTCCTGTGGTGCCGTGCGTAAGTGCCCATTGTTTTGCTTTTTTGATGATTTCCTCCTCAGGAAGCTCCAAGCCATCTGATTTAGCATAAAATCTGACAATCTCAAGATACTCTTCTTCTGAAAAACGATAAAAGCCTATTCTAAGGCCAAACCTTTCAATTAAAGATGCACGCTCCTGAAGGCTATCTTCGGGAAAAAGCTCATTTTCAGAATGAGTATGGGCTGGTAGTAGACTTCTTCTATTAGATGTGGCATAGATAATCGAATTTTCTGGAATCTCCTCAATTCCTCCTTCCATTACAATCTTTAAATCCCTAAATTCTTCATCATCTTCATTAAAAGAAAGGTCATCAATAAAAATAATAAATCTGAGATTTTTATGTTCCCAGATAATATCGTAAAGGAAAGGAATTGTGTTTATTTCGCTTTTAAAAACCTGAATTATCCTAAGACTTGTATCCTTAAAATAATTTATTAAGGCTTTCACTAAGGTTGTTTTTCCTGTGCCTCTTTCTCCCCATAATAAAACATTGTTTACTCTTTTACCTTCAATAAAAGATTTAGTATTAGCAAGGAGTAAATCCCTCTGCTTAGATATTCCTAAAAGTTGGTCTATACTTACCTTTGGAAGTCTTTTTACAGGTTTTATTCTTTTTTCCTTTCCATACCAAATAAATGCCTGATTAGTTTCAAATATTTTTTTATCCAAGATACCACCTCAAAATCTGATCTCCCATAAAAAGACTTATTATTGCTCCTATAGATAAGAAAGGTCCAAAGGGAATCTTTCTGTTTCCCGTTTTTTTCATCATAATAATTCCCATCAACGAACCAAATACGCTTCCAACAAAAACTGTAAGTAAAGCAAACTTCCAACCAAGAAAAGCTCCTATTGCAGCATTGAGCTTTATATCTCCTCCTCCCATTCCACCCTTACTTAAAATTGCAACTAATAAAAGACTTCCACCGCCCACAAAAATTCCAATAATTGATTCTTTAACGCCTATTCTTAAAAAATCACTTTCAGGAAGTAGAGAAAAAATCACTCCAAAAACAATAAGAGGAAGTGAGATGCTATCGGGAATAATTTGAAAATCCATGTCAATAAAAGAAATGGCAACTAAAGAAGAGAGAAAAATAAAAATAAAAAAAAGATGAATGCTCAGTCCAAAACTACTGTATGCAAGAGCATAAAGCACTCCATTTAAAAGTTCAACCAAAGGGTATTTCCCTGAAATTTTTGCTCCACAGTAAGCACATCTACCCTTAAGCAATATAAAGCTTAGGATAGGAATATTGTGATAGGGCTTAATGGTGTTTCCGCAGGAGGGACAAAATGAAAAGGGTTTAACTATAGAAATTTTTCTCGGAATTCGATAAATACAAACATTTAGAAAAGAACCCACTACAAGACCTAACAGAAAAAAAACTAAGATTTCCATCTACCAATCTCTTCCAA
>CAKZQH010000008.1 GCA_937139565.1 uncultured Nitrospiraceae bacterium
AGGCAAAATTCCTATTATTGTTGGAGGTACTGGCTTATATCTGAGAGCAATGACTGAGGGTATTTTTGAGGGTCCTGATGCAGATTGGAATTTAAGGAGAAAGTTATTAGCAGAGGAAAAGAGAGAAATAGGTAAGCTTTATAATATTCTTAAACATGTTGACCCTGATGCTGCCTCAAGGATTTCCTCTAATGACTTAAGAAGAATAGTTAGAGCCCTTGAGGTATATTTTTTAGGGAAAATCAGTATTAGCGAATTACAAAAAAGTGGAAGTAGAGCTTTACCATATGATTTTTTTAAAATTGGGATTACCAGAGAAAGAAAAGAACTATATAAAATAATTGAATCACGAGTTGACAGGATGATTGAAGCAGGCTTGATTCAAGAGGTGAGATATGTTTTAAGCTTAATAAAAATAAATAGCAATACGGATTCTCCTCTTCCAGCACTTCAGGCAATTGGATACAAGGAGATAGCCAATTATCTGGCAGATCTATATTCGATGGATGAAGCTATTAGGCTCATAAAGAAAAGAACAAAGAACTATGCAAAAAGACAGTTTACGTGGTTTAGAAAAGAGAAAGATATCAGATGGTTCGATATTTCAGAGAGATATAATTTTGAGGATATTGCCTTTGAAATTTTTAAATTTTTATCAGAAAATTTACAGGAATAGTTGCATTTAATTGGTGTAATATAATATATTTAAAAGTTAATGGATTAATACTTTTTGGAGGTTAAAATTGGTCAGAATAAGATTGATGAGATTGGGAGCAAAGAAAAAGCCCTTCTACAGAGTAGTGATTGCAGATGCAAAAGCCCGTAGAAATGGCCCATTTATTGAAATTGTAGGAACATATAATCCTAAAACAGAGCCAGCAGAGATTAATCTTAATATGGAGAGGATTAATTATTGGCTTCAGAAAGGTGCACAGCCTTCTGATACGGTAAAGAAGTTGATTGGAGTTGTTTCTTCTTAACATACCCAGATGGGTATTTACTACTCTTTTTGCACGGAGGTTAGAACATGAGCATGAAGACACTCATTGAGACAATGGCCAAGTCACTGGTTGACAAACCAGAAGAGGTTAAGGTTGCAGAAATTGAGGGTGAGAAAACTACAGTTTATGAGCTCAGAGTTGCTCCAAGTGATCTTGGAAAGGTTATAGGAAAACAGGGAAAAACTGCAAGGGCTATGAGGACAATCTTGGGTGCTGCGGGCACAAAAGTTGGCAAAAGATGTGTCCTTGAAATTTTAGAATAGTCCATCATAAGAGAATTAAATAAAGGGCGTGAAAAGCACGCCCTTTTCTTTTGAGAATAAAATAAAAGGATGATTTTTCATATTATAACCATATTCCCGGAAGTCATAGAATGCTATGCTAAATTTGGCGTAATCGGAAGAGCTCTACAAAAGGGGATTGCTTCATTAAAAGTACATAATTTGAGGGATTTCACATCTGATAAACATAAAAAAGTTGATGACTATCCCTATGGTGGTGGTTCTGGAATGGTTATGCAGGTTGAACCTTTTTATAATGCCGTTAAGCATATAAAAGAAACAGAGAATGAAAGTAGGATTATTCTTCTTTCTCCCCAGGGAAGAATATTTAATGAAAAGTTAGCCGTGGAATTTTTTGAAAAAAAAGAACCACTGGTTCTAATTTGCGGAAGATATGAAGGAATTGACGAGAGGGTAAAAGCTTTTGTTGACGAAGAAATATCAATTGGTGATTATGTTTTAAGTGGTGGAGAATTAGCTTCATTGGTTATAATAGATACTATTGTTAGATTAATGCCTGGTGCATTAGGAGATGAACTGTCAGCTAAAGAGGATTCTTTTATGAAAGGTTGTTTAGATTATCCACATTATACGAGACCTGATGAGTTTGATGGGATGAAGGTTCCTTCTATTCTTTTAAGTGGTGATCATAAAAGAGTAGCCCTGTGGAGGAAAAAAGAGGCTTTAAGGGCCACATTACAAAAACGGCCTGATTTACTTAAAGATTTATCTTCTGAAGACATGAAAATTCTTAAAGAGCTTTGCTCTGAGATAAACGAAAAAATTTTGGAGGGCAGATATGAACCAGTTAATCATTAAATCCATAGAAGAGAGATTTAAGAAAACCGAGATCCCTGATTTTAATCCAGGAGATACTGTAAAGGTTCATGTGAAAGTAAAAGAGGGAGATAAGGAGAGAATTCAGGTTTTCGAGGGAGTTGTTATCTCTCGCAGAGGAGGAGGTTTGAGAGAGACCTTTACTGTTAGAAAAATTTCCTTTGGAGTAGGAGTTGAAAGAGTATTTCCTCTTCACAGCCCTATAATTGATAAGATTGAGGTTGTAAGAAGAGGAGATGTAAGAAGAGCCAAACTTTACTATCTAAGAACTAAGAGAGGAAAAGAAGCAAAGGTTAAAGAAAAGACCGATTATCAGAAGGCATGAGCCTTTTTGCCTTCGATGATTCTTTTCGCTCACAGGGATTTAGGATTATTGCTGGAATAGATGAGGCAGGAAGGGGTTCTCTAGCTGGACCAGTTGTAGCTGCCTGTGTTTGTTTTAAAGAAGAAGTTTTTATTGAAGGTATAAGGGATTCAAAGGAATTAAACTCTGTTCAAAGAGAAAAACTTTTTGAAGAAATACTCTCTAAGGCCTATGTAGGTGTTGGAATAATTGAAAATGATGTAATTGATAGGATAAATATTCTTGAAGCCACTCGCCTTGCAATGAAAAATGCTATCGAAAACTTGTCTAAGGATGTTTCTCTTTTGTTAGTTGATGCTATTCAACTTCCTCAAATAAAAATACCCTATAGGGCTATTATAAAAGGAGACAGAAAAAGTGCATCTATTGCAGCCGCAAGTATTATAGCGAAAGTAACAAGGGATAATCTGATGAGAAATTACCATAAAAATTATCCCCAATATGGTTTTGAAAAACACAAAGGATATGCTACGAAAGAACATATAAAAGCTTTACACAAGTTTGGTCCTTCTCCAATTCATAGAAAAAGCTTCTATCCTGTAAATGCTTTAATGTTATTTTAAGTGATGAAGAGACTTCACCTTCAGATAAGAGGAGTTGTACAGGGAGTTGGCTTTAGGCCCTTCGTATATAATCTTGCCAGAAAACTTAATCTCAAGGGTTTTGTAACAAACACTTCAAAGGGAGTTACTTTAGAAATAGAGGGAGAAAAAATAGAGGAATTTCTTGAAACACTTAAGAGAGAACCTCCTCCTTTGTCGAAGATTTACTCAATAGAGATTAAGGAGCTTCCATTTGTGGAGTACGACGATTTTTCAATTATTGAAAGTATTGATGATACAGGATTTACACATGTTTCAGAAGATGTATCCATATGTGAAGACTGTTTGAGAGAGCTTTTTTCTCGTGAAGATAGACGATATCTATATCCATTTATCAATTGTACCAATTGCGGGCCCCGTTATACGATTACCCTTAAAGTGCCCTATGATAGACCTAATACAACAATGGATGTTTTTAAGATGTGCCCAGAGTGTCTAAAGGAGTATAAAGACCCAACTAATCGAAGATTTCACGCTCAACCAAATGCCTGTCCTGTATGTGGACCGCAGGTTAAACTTTTTATTAAAACAAGCGATGGAGTAGAGGAAGTAAGGAATGATGCTATTTCAACTGCCATTGAACTAATTAAAAATGGCAAAATCCTTGCGATAAGAGGACTTGGAGGATTTCATCTGTGTTGCGATGGGAAAAATGAAGCTTCCATAGAAACCCTACGAAGGAGAAAGAAGAGAAGTAACAAGCCTTTTGCTCTAATGTCTCCTAAAATAGAATTAATGGAGAAGTTCTGTTACGTTTTTGACGCAGAAAGGAATATTCTTCTTTCACCTATGCGCCCCATAGTTCTGTTAAAAAAAAGGCCTGATTGTTCTTTACCAGAAAAACTTGCGCCATTAAATAGTTATCTTGGTTTTATGCTTCCCTATACGCCTCTTCATTATTTGCTCTTTTATTATCCATCGAGCTCAGATAAGGAGAATTTCATACCTCACTTCGAAGTTCTTGTAATGACAAGTGGCAACATATCAGAGGAGCCAATAATTATTAAAAATGAAGAGGCCTTTGAAAAGCTTAAAGATGTGGCAGATGCTTTTCTTATTCACAATAGAGAGATATTTATGAGAGTAGATGATTCAGTAGTAAGAGAACTGGAGGGTGATATTTACTTCATAAGGAGAGCAAGGGGATTTGTTCCTAAGGCAATACCTCTTCAAGAAGAATTACCAGAAGTTATGGGTGCGGGAGCTGATTTAAAAAATACTTTTACTCTAATAAAGGTAGACTCACTTATCGTTAGTCAACATATTGGCGATATGGAAAATATGGAGACACTAGAGTTTTACGAAGAGGTGTTCAAAAATCTTAAAAGTGTTTATCGCATAGAGCCTATGGCTATAGGATGTGATTTACATCCAATGTATTTCTCCACTGAATGGGCAAAAAATTATGCAGAAGAAAAGGGTATACCTCTGTTTTATCTTCAGCATCATTACAGTCATATATCCTCCCTTATGGCTGAATACGGACTTGATGAGCTTTTCGGAATAGCCTTTGATGGTACAGGATTTGGGTTGGATAACACAATCTGGGGAAGTGAGTTCTTATATTGCCATATTAATGGTTTTGAAAGACTTGCCACTTTAAAGGGAATTCCTTTGATAGGTGGAGAGAAATCAATAAAAGAATGTTCCCGTATTGCCCTTTCTCTTTTGGAAGAAACCTTTGGAGAGGACATTTCTCTGATTAAGAGACTACCACCAGGTAAAGTGCTTGAGGAAGAAAAGATTAGACAATTGTTAAAGATAAAAAAAGTTGCATCATTTAGTCCTCTTTCTTCTGGGATGGGAAGGCTTTTTGATGGTAGTTCTTCTCTTATTGGTGTTTGCCATTTTAATACCTTTGAAGCTGAAGCAGCAATTGCGCTTGAAAGTCTTATTGATGAGAGATGGTTTTTTACCGAAAAAGATTGCTATCCCTTTGAATTAATCACTTCTTCAATGGAAAGAGTTGTGATTGATTATAGACCAATGGTTGAAAAAGTGATAGAAGAAGTGTTATGCACTAAAAAGGGTTCTGAAAGAGAAAGTTTATCACAAATAGCATGGAAATTTCATAATACCATTGTAAAAATGATTTTAGAGGTTACAGATTTTCTTAGGGCAAGAATAGGCTTTGATAAAGTAGGGTTAAGTGGAGGAGTTTTTCAAAATGCCTATCTTATAAGAGAAAGCATTAAGGCTTTACGAAAAATGGGAATCCTTCCTCTTTATCATAAATTTTTGCCCAGTAATGATGCATGTATATCTGTGGGACAGGCATATATTGTTGGAAAAAGACTGAAAGCTCAAGGCATTTGAGGAAATTTTTTCCTGATGGTTGTATAGGGTAGGGTATATTTAATTGTGTCTGGTAGGAAAAAATCTTTATATGCGCCGTTTTTGGAACATTATAAATAAGAATTTTTAGTTTCTTATCTTTTATGCACCCAGAGATTATTTTTACTTATCATGCCTGAATACCTCTGTCAGCGTCTTACCCTGAGGACTATGTTGAGGTCTCTCGGAATTATAAAAAATCCAATATCTCTCTATCGCCTCCTTGTAAATTCCTTACAAGATGGGATTTTACAATTTGGGAGACATTTTATTTTGATCTAACCAACCTAATTTCGGAGACATTTTCTATGAGCTAATGCGCATATTGACTATTTTTTCAATTATTGTATAAAATTGCCTAATTTGCTGGAGAGGGAGATGAATTACTATTTCTCGATGCAGTACTCAGCGATTCAGAAGACCGTTATCAGGCATGATCGCCTATGGTCGATGGCTGGCATCAGTCAGATGTTATCCAAGCTGAATGAGATAGAGATGCCAGACATTGCTAAGCGAAACTCTGGAACGGTACTCATATCAGCCGGTGGTAAGTTTACTGCATCATTTAGAGATCTCACATCAGCCCAGAGGGCAAAAGAGGCAATCATAAAGATGCTGTCAACAACCCTGCCGATGCTTGAGTTTCAGTGTTCAGAGATTGTTGCAGCAGACACTCTAAGGAGTGCCTTGAGAAAAGAGGATAACCGTGGATTGATCGAGCAACTCTCAGAATCGAAGAGATGTTTCAGAGGCTATGGATACACCTACAATCCTCACCTACAGGTATGCGATGAATGTGGTGAGTATCCATCAGAGCATGGCTGGGACAGTAATAGCAGAATCTGCAGATTCTGCCATGAAAGCTTTGAGCACTCAAAGATCAATCCACTCGCGGTGACCTCTTCGGACACTCTTACATCAATCGAGCGGATCTACAGAGAGTTCCTGAAACAATTCCCGCCCGATAGCCAACCCCATATACCCCGTAATTTCGAAAACCTCTTTACCACATCAAATAATGGTAAGGAAACACAGAGGATGGCAGTCTGGGCATCAGACATAAACAACATGGGAGATAAGATTCCCCTCTGGCTCTCCGTGGATGAGGAGAATATCAATGGACTGCTCAGTAGAGTCACAGACTTTAACATAAAATTCATTACCTCTGCCCTTATTGATACATTTCGGACAGCAACGGTCCGATCTGAGGAGGATGAAAGGGAGTATATTCCCTTTAGGATCATTATCGGTGGAGGAGATGACCTTTGCATTGTTATGAACAGTAAGTATATCCTCCCCTTTACACTGGCGCTGTCAAGAAGTCTGCATAGACTCATGGAGAACGAGGTTAAGGTAGATAAGAATCATCCCCTTAACATAGACTATCTTGAATCTCTGAGAGAGAGGTTAAAATTCGGAAAGGAGCTCAAGCCTCACAGTTTCGGTGGTGCCTTTGTGGTGGTGCCCCTTCATACTCCTTTTAGGAAGATCCATCAGCTCTCAGAGAGCCTCATGAAAGAAGCAAAGAAGAAGACTCAAAGGATGGGAAACAGTGTAAACTGGAGAGTTCTCTCCACAGATGAGCAACCTGTGCTCGAGAGTTTAATCCCTCTCGATAAACCTCTCTTCATTGAGAAGAGGGACGATTACATCACTTTCGAAGACTACTATGAAATGACTGAATCTTTCAGCAGTCTTTCGTCATCCTACATCCAGCAGGTAGTATCAAGGGGGGTGGAGATTGCCTCAGAGGCTGAGAGTGCTGAAGAAAGTGGCAAGATGCTCGAGACATTTCTAAAAAGGATGCCAGCAGCATCAGGTGATAGAGACTCCCTTCATAACAAGCTGATACTGGAACCGAGGCTCAGAAAAGATGGAACTCTCAGTGTATCAAGACTCTTTACACTTTTTGAGTTAATAAGGCTCTATCACGACAATGCAGGGAAGAAGAACTAGACTCTGCAAGTTCACATTAGAGGTTAAGGCAAAGGGTTACTGGTTCACCTCCGGTGGTGAGAAGGGCTCCTTTGGCTACTATCCACATCTTAAAAAGGTGATGGACGGACGGGAATATCCCATCTATCCTGACACACAGGTCCATGGAGACCTAAAGATGGCTGCTTTTTGGCTTTCTAAGATTCAATCATCTGAATTTGATGAAGGCTTCGTATCCTACGTATTTGGCGATAAGAATCAGCCCTCTAATCATACAAGGCAACCTTCTAAGGTCTTTGTCACTGACCTTGAGTTAAAGGACAGGAGTCAATGGAGTGACAGCCTCTTTCAGATAAAGCCAAGAATAGAGGTTACGGAGGATCGCACTGTTCGGGAGCACATGCTTGTAAGCCTTGAGATGGCATATCTTGAGGGACAGATACTTGCATCAACCATTTATCTCTACGGCGATTTCACAGATGAGGAGTTTGACAGGGCAAAGAGACTCATTAATGAGTCTACCAAACTACTAAGTGGCTTTGGTGCCTTTAGATCAAGGGGTTACGGAAGGGGTGAGATTACACTACGGGAAGAGCCAATCTCATCTCCTTCAGGAAGTATTCCAGAGGCACAAACCTATGTTATATCCCTTACCAGCCTTGTAAACTTCCGAAACAGGCAGATCTATCCAGGCACTGAACAGACCCTTAAAACAGAGCCCTACATCTCATCCGATAAGATAAAGGCATGGCTCTGTTGGGCCTATGTAGATCACTATGGCAAATGGCCAGATCATGATGATATATCTTCCGTAGAGATTTCTCCCCTCTATCCTCGACCATCTGACCAAGATACCCTATTCTATCCAGCTCCTGCAACCACCCTGAGAGACGAAGCAGGCAGGGTCTTTGACCTCGCAGGTAGTAGAGCCAAGGAGGAGATAGAGCGGGAAAACCTCTTTAACACCAAGGCATCAGCGCTTCCGCAAAATGTCTTTGTAAGCGATGAAGCAGAGCCAAAGACCTACGAGTTACCCATCCATCTCAGGGTAAGAAACAGCATCGATGAGTCATTCAAAACCCTAAAGGAGGGAGGTCTGTTTGTACAGGAATACATCCCAGCAGGCGTTATATTCTGCGGGACAATCTCATTCAGCAAGGGCTCTCCCATCCAGAGGAAGATTCTATCCATCCTTACGGAGAAGCTCCCAGTCATAAACGGTTGTCTGTTTATGGTAGATCTAAAGCCTGTAGAGGCACAGGAGGTAAAATCAGGTAAGCCTCTTTTAGTCACAGACGACATTCCCTTTGCTCCTGAGGATGGATTGATCAACTATGCGAGCCTATCTGGCAGAGCATCGGATGGAGCGAATCTGATAAGACTCTCCACAAAGAGAGCCTATAACACTATGCTTAACCGTCAGAGAAGGCCCCGGATAGTCATAAAGAGTGGCTCTGTGATAAATAGCCCTTCGCTAGATCTACTCAATCGATATCGGTCAAAGCTTTGTTCATGGCAGGGTTTTGGCAGGGTATTAGAGTCCTTAAAGCCTCCAGCAGAGTCCAGGGTAGCGCTAAAGAGGATCAGAGTGCCGAAGAATGAGATCGATGAGATCAGAGATGCTCTTATTGGAGATGGGATGACTCGCTCACAGGCTGGTTTCCTGAGAGGTTACCTGAATGAAAAGCAGAACATCGATTTCCTAAAGAAACTTACTGCAGACAGAATTGAGAAGTATGAGCGTAAGGGACTTCAGGGATTCAAAGCACTCTATGAAAAGCTTGAGAGTTACCTGAACTCTGGTGATCTCCTTCTCATGAGAATCTTCATAGAAGGGCTACTTGATAGCCTTTATACCTACTGGTGGGATAAAAGGATAAAGGGATGAAATCACATAAGTTCGCCCTCCAGATAAAGGCAAGGTTTATAACCACCACACCCCTCATGATTCGCTCTGGATTTGAGGGAGAGTTCACAGACTCATCAGTTGAAAAAACACCTGAGGGAAAGATACACGTAAATGGCTATGTATGGAGCAGTCTCATAAGGAGAGCTTTACTCAGGATACGAGACGCCCAAACACTTGCTCACACCATTGGCAAGTACGAAGAGGAGGGAGTCTCTCCTCTCTGGACAGAGGCCACATTTATCGATACTATTGTTACTGACGTAAGGCCTGGTAACAGGATAGACCGAAGCTACGGCATAACTGTTAAGGGTGCCCTTTTTAACGACGAGATAGCACCTGCAGGCCTTGAAGGCGAATTGAGGCTTACATACTTTGCTGAAAGCAGTGAAAGTATAAGGGAACTTAAACCCAAACTCCTCAAGGCGCTTTCTGTGATCAACTCAGGCATAGAAAACATCGGTGCAGGCTGGTCGTATGGATTTGGAAGGCTCAAGATACAAGATGTATTCTCGAGGACTGTGGACTTAAGTAGAGATAGCCTTTGGGATTGGAGCTCAGATAGTTTTCTAAGCGAGACTCTTCCTGAGCTCAAAGCAGTGGAGATCTCAAAACCCTGGAAGAGATATATAGTTAAAGCACGCATTCTTGATGGTCAGCTCCTTGCAGTGCACACCAAAGAGCCATCGCAGAATGAATATGCAGAACTGCCAGACTCATATGTATATGTTGGTCATGTCATAAGAGATGGCAAACCCGAGCACAGATACATAATCCCGGGTCGCACCATCAGACAGGCACTATTTTCAGTGCCTATTGAGCGAGCACTCAGGACCAAGGGAATCCACGTATGCACTGATGCAGGTGCATTAAAGGACGGTTGTAGCTGTCAGAGGTGCAGATGGTTTGGCTCAGCAGGAAATGCGGGAGTAATCGCAGTAACCGATGCAGTGGTTGAGGATGCCCAGACTGTGGTGCTCCATCGCATCCAGCTTGATGAACACAGCATGCAAAATATAAATCTCTTTAGCAGTGAATATCTCTGCAAGGGTAGCTTTAACTTTGAGATTATTGTAGATACTTCTCGGGAAGAGGCAAAGGGTTTAATAGATGAGATTGAAAAATTACTCAAAGAGCTAAGTTACAGTAGCCATTGCCCTCCAGGCTGGTACAGACTGGGTGCAACATCAACCTGCACGGGTCAGATCATGTTTACAAAGGTGGAGGAAGTTCAGCCATGATGGATAACTTTAAGCAGGGTTACCTGATCTATAGCGTAAAGGAGAATTTGGCAGTCTCCGAGCTAAGCGATTTAATAAAGTCTCTTACTTGGGATGATGGCTTTATTGCCTTCTCGCAGGGTGAGTTTAGATGGCAGGGAAAAGGCTTTGATACAATCGATGACCTTAAGACGCTACTTAGCGTAAGACACAAGGGCAAAGGCTACGAAGGATATGTAATGGAAGCTGATCTATGGCGCGAGGATGGAGGTATGCTATATGAAGAACTATCCATTGAGAGAGATTCGACAGGATTTTTTGTCCAGCACTGGCAGCTTCATACATCCATAGATACAGTTGGAGACAGAAAGGCCTTCAACTGCTACTACCGGCACACCCATAAGGTCATACCACTACGGCAATCGAAGTTGTTTCAGAAAGGAGAGCTTTCTGCCATCGAGGTAGTGGTGCCAGAATTTAGATTGCATATCTATCTAACAACAAAGAGGGGAAAATGAGCATAAAAGGAAGGATCAAAAAAATCAACCCCCAAACCTTTACCGGAGAGATCAGGGTAGAGGGAAGCGGAGAGATTGTGTTCTTCGAGAAAAAATCCCTCCAGGGTGATCCAAAGAGATTCAAAGAAGGTGCTTTGGTTGAGTTTGATCGGGAGATTCGAAGCTACAGGGCTTATGCCACAAAGGTGATTCTTGTTGGATCATCAGTAGCCGGTGAATCCCGAGTAGTGACATCAAAACCAGAGATCAGGACTAATCCAAAGTCTTCATTCAAAGATAGTAGACCGAGAGAGCTGCAGAGAGAGCAATCAACCCATCAGCGTCAGACGAACCGGAGATCACCTTATGGCTTTCATAGAAGAAGACTCTACTCAGATGGCAGTTATAAAGAAAGCCTAAGCCGCACATCTCACATATCCCATGAGAGACTCCATGAGGCTCGCTTTGACATAGCCTTTGAGATTGAATGGCAAAACCTCACACCAGTTGCTGTTAATCCCTGCACAGACATGGACATTCCACCCTCACCCATCGACCCCATGGGCAGTGAGTTTTTAGGTTACAACAAAAGATGGCTTATGATTGATGGTAGACTTGCCATCAGCCCGTTCACTGTAAAATCAGCCATTGCAAATGGATTTGCAAACATCATGGGTGCCTGCTACAGGGTTGTCACTGCCATAGTAGGCCATCCACCGAAGATAGAGGAGGGCCACTACTACTACACAGGCAAATACAGACGCTATCGTGTCGCAATGGATGGCTCCTCAAAACCAGGAATTATCGTTGGGATCGAGACAAATGAGGACGGAAGCAGGAACGTCCGGATCCAGCCAGTTAAGGAGTTCTACTACGACGAGGCTACCTTACCCTCCTTCATAAAGAATAATGGCGATGTAGCATACATATCGGACATGAAACCGAGAGGTTACAAACCTCCAATCATAGTAGCACTCTCCCAGAAAGGTCCTGAGGATAGAAAGGTCATCTACTATGGTCCCTACAGAGACGGTATGAATGCTGAAAGCAATCACAACAAACATAAGCATCGTTTCTACAGACCCGATGGTCATGTAGTATCTGGAACCATCAAAGCAGAGAACTTCTTCCCGCCCGAGGAATTAAAAAGAATCGTCTACATGGGAGACTACAAAAAAGAGGGTACGGGGAAGATCTGGTACGAAGACCTGAACACCCTCAAGGTGGGTGACTTTGTATACTATGAGACCTTTGGTGGCAGGGTCACAAACATCGGGAAGAATTTTCTATTTAAAGCCCTCTTTAGCATAGAGGATGCAATCCCCGAGGGCTACACGCACTGCGAAAGTCCAGATGAGCTCTGCCCAAGGTGCTCCATGTTCGGAATGACTGGTGCTGGCACTGGTGAGGAGCACGGTGGATACAAAGGACGTTTTAAGTCCTGCACATTAATAGGCAAGACATTGCTCAAGTTAGAAGAAGAGATGATAAAGATACCTCTCGATGCACAGGGCAACAGCCAGCAGGTAAAGGTAGTAAAGTTAGTTGATGGAAAGGGTAATACTATTGGAAGACAATATCTGCTTCCAATTCAGGGCCAGCCCAAGCCAAACAAGAGAGATGTGGATGGCTACTTTAACAAGACTACCGGTCAGATAAAAGGTGCCAAATACTACAATCATACAGAGTGTAACATAGATGCGCTCATTAGAGAGACTGATAAGATGACAAAGATGCCTGAGAGCGATCTCGAATACACCCACAAACTCCGTAACTTTGCCCACGTATTAACTGCAAAGGAGACCTTCTCTGGTGTAGTGGGTGCAGAAAACTGCTCGGTAGAGGAGATATCTGCCCTCATACTGCTTCTTGAATCAAAGCTCATCGGCTATGCCTACAAGATTGGCATGGGTAAATCTCTTGGGCTTGGCACAATGATCTCAAAGATAAAGAGAGTCTGGATACGCCCTTGCAGTTCAGACTACACATGGAAATCCTACGATAGCTATGACTCATTTCTGGCGAGTCAGCAAACTGTATCCCAGGCGCTTGAGAGACTAAAGAGATCAGTTCAGATAGCAAACACGATACAGTTCATACAGGATGACCCAAAACTCCCCACCGTCAAACTCACCTACCCACCACCCAAAAACTACTGGAAAAACCTGTGGTAGAGTAGCTTGTGCTTAACTAAAAGTTTTCGATAAGCAGACTGAGGAGCTCCTCTGGTTTCATATTACTCCCCGACCTAGGGGAGCCGATTATCCTCTGCCTTCCACCCCAGCCATCCTCAAACTTACGAAGCAGTTCGATCAAATGCCCAACCTCTATGTTTCTGCTTGCGATGGTGAATTTAACAACTGGAGGAATACCAAAGCGTGGATTATAAAGCACTGCCACTTCACAGCCACGAGCAAAAATCGCCTCAAGACCACCAATCGCCTCTGTCTGTAGAAAACCAATTATGATACCCCTCCTTGAATGGTAGATTGATAATCCCTTCAGTGCCTCAGAAAGCATCAACTGATTTTCAATCTTTGCAGACCTGTAGGCTTCCCATTCAGCCAAATCTGGCATTGTACTGAATGGATCGATATGGGATTGTAAAACCCTGTTTAAGATTTCCAATCCCTTCAGAAACTGCCTCTTTTTATCAGGTTCAATAAGAAGCATTCCTGAAAATATATTCGACAGGGATGGAAACTCTATAGTATGTTCACTGGCAAGCCCCTCATCTACCATGCAGACATAGTCGACCAGCCTTTTAAGCTCGTCGTTATCACCTCCCTTTGCTTCGTAGGCCTGTCTGCAGGCAGGGGGGAGGCATCTGACTGGGTCATGGTGATCGAAGTTGTTAAGATGAGCTAGCCCACTACCACCAGACTCGATACAAAGAACATTGGGATTACGGAGATCTTCCTCATCGGCGTCATGGCTTAGGACCACGATGTTATCATCCTCCTTAACCCCACAGATAAGCCCCGTGAGGCATGTATCCAAGTCCGGCTTCTGAATGATCACCTTCTCATATCTCATCGGCACTACAGCTATGTTATCATCACATCCACAGGACAATCAACTAAATGCATATTTTACCGTCCATCTGAGCCTCCTCTTTTCATCCCTGCGAGGCTTTCCCCTTTTGTCACTGCGAGGGCCTAAACGGCCCGAAACAGTCTCTATCCCTCCTTCCGTCACTGCGAGGAATTTGATGTAACGAAGCAGTCTTTATATCCCTCCGTCACTTCAAGACCTCCTTTAATATGTCACTGCGAGGCCACCTCTTCGTCACTGCGAGGGCACTTAGTGGCCGAAGCAGTCTCAATTCCCCCATCCGTCACTGCGAGGGCACTTAGTGGCCGAAGCAGTCTCTGAGGTTTGAGATTGCTTCGTCGCTAAAGCTCCTCGCAATGACTATTCGGTGGATGAGTCGTAACCCCTCCCGATCGGAAGGTCATTGCAGGTAAAGAAGCAGGAGCAGGAGAAAGTAGAAAAAATAAAAGAGAGTCGTAACCCCTCCCGATCGGAAGGTCATTGCAGGGGATTTAAAAAAAATTGAAAGAAGAAGTAAATTTTTTAAGTCGTAACCCCTCCCGATCGGAAGGTCATTGCAGGACGCTACAACAGCATTAATGGTGGGAACTATAGTCTATATTTTGTCGTAACCCCTCCCGATCGGAAGGTCATTGCAGGAAAAGGGGGAATGGACTGACTTAAAAAAGATCTATGAGTCGTAACCCCTCCCGATCGGAAGGTCATTGCAGGTTGTAGCAAGTCCCTTAATGCTTCAGTATCCGTAAGTCGTAACCCCTCCCGATCGGAAGGTCATTGCAGGTTGTAGCAAGTCCCTTAATGCTTCAGTATCCGTAAGTCGTAACCCCTCCCGATCGGAAGGTCATTGCAGGAGCACCCCTCTGAAAGCCCCCTATTTTCAAAGCCTCCAGAG
>CAKZQH010000009.1 GCA_937139565.1 uncultured Nitrospiraceae bacterium
CCTCGCAGTGACTGATAGAGACTGCCACGGCCACTTCGTGGCCTCGCAGTGACAAAAGAAGGATGTCATTGCGAGGAGCATGAGCGACGAAGGGATCTCATTCCGTTAGTCTTTGAGACCGCCTCTGCCACTTAGTGGCCTCGCAGTGACGAAATGCATACTCTATGTTTTCAGAGATCCAATTATTCGCTCACATAGGTCACTCTATCCTTTACCAATCTCCATATATCCATCTCATTTGTTAACCTTGATGTCTTCATAGCAGCAAGATTATACTCAGACTACAATAGATTTAAGGTAGAAATAAAAAGAGAGGATGCATTTTTTGTTCAAGTTTTATCAGTAAAAGATTTTTGATATTAGTAAACAAAGTAAGAGAAAAATCTGCTTTGAAAAGTGTAAAGGGTATTAGGCTATGTTAGGTGGATTAAGAAGATATAACTCTTCAAAATATTTAGTTTGTTAAATAAAATGTGTCTTCATTTAATGAGGTCTTGTTTAAGCGTGTCTAAAAGTGCATAAAATCAGGTTGTGAAATTTTATATCGGCAAATTAGTGATGCTTTGTAACTATTGACAAAATAAAGAATAAATAGATATCTTAAAATCTCCATGTTTGCTTTCTTAAAGTTAATCGGAAGATATTCTTTAGATTTATTGAAATTTGTGGGAGAGATGTTTATCTTTCTTCTGAATTCCATATATCACATTTTTTCACCTCCTCTTAAGGTTCGTAATTTTTTAAGGCAGGTAAGATTTTTTGGAAACAAATCTCTAATAGTTGTAATTTTTACAGGAGCCTTTAGTGGAATGGTTCTTGCCTTGCAGGGATTTTATGCTCTTAATAAATTTGGAGCAGAAGCTCTGCTTGGACCTGTGGTAGCCCTTTCTCTTATTAGAGAGCTTGGTCCTGTTTTGTGTGCTTTAATGGTTACAGGTAGGGCAGGCTCTGCAGTGACGGCTGAGATAGGAATTATGAAGATAACTGAACAGATAGATGCTCTTACAGTAATGGCTGTGAATCCCATAAAATATGTGGTAGTGCCAAATATTCTTGCAGGAATAGTTACTTTTCCTCTTTTAACCGCAATTTTTGATGTTGTTGGTATTTACGGAGGCTACATTGTCTCTGTACATGCTCTTGGACTGAGTGAGGGAACATATTTTTCCCAAATGGAGCTCTATGTGGATATGCAGGACATAAGAATCGGCTTATACAAATCTCTAAGCTTTGGATTGCTTGTTACCTGGATTTGTACCTACATGGGATACACTGCTGGGTACGGAGCAAGAGGAGTAAGTAGAGCTACTACCAATGCGGTTGTTTTATCCTCAGTGGTAATTCTAATCTGGGATTATATGTTAGGAGCATTTCTCCTGTGATTGAGATTAGAAATCTGCATAAATCCTTTGGAAAACAGCAGGTTCTAAAGGGAGTAAATCTCTCTATTCAAGAGGGTGAGGTTACTGCCATTATAGGAAGAAGTGGGGGAGGAAAGTCAGTCTTATTGAAACATATTATAGGTTTGCTAAAACCAGACAGAGGGAGTATTCTCATAAAAGGAGAGGATATTACGAAACTGAAAGGACAAAGACTCGATGAAATCAGAGCGGATATAGGGGTTGTATTCCAGGGAGGAGCTCTATTTGACTCAATGACTGTTTATGAGAATGTAGCTTTTCCGCTAAGAGAAAAGACAAAATTAGGTAAAAAAGAGATTCATGATAGAGTGATTCAGGCACTTGGAGATGTTGGATTAGAAGAAATGCAGAATAAATACCCGGCTGAATTAAGTGGAGGGATGCGAAAAAGAGTTGCTCTTGCAAGGGCTCTTATTGGGAAACCTAAGATTATTCTTTTTGACGAACCTACCACAGGACTTGATCCGATCTTAGTGCGGTCTATCCATAAACTCATCAGAGATACCCAGCGATTGTATGGATTCACAGGTCTTATCATAAGTCATGAAATTCCTGAAATATTTGAAATTTCTGACAGAGTTGCACTTTTACATGATGGAAGGATTATAGAGGTTGGAACACCAGAGGAAATCCAAAAAAGTGATAATATAGTAGTAAAAAATTTTATAATTGGAATAGAAAGTGGAGGATAATAATGAAAAGAGAAAATCTTGAAATAGCTGTTGGAATATTTGTCCTTATAGGCATTCTTGCCCTTGGTTATCTCTCATTTAGGTTGGGAAAGGTTGAAATGTTTTCCTCTGATTCTTATTATGTTTATGCTGAATTTGACAAAGTAGGTGGAATAAAGAAAGGCTCAATAGTTGAAATTGCGGGAGTTCCTGTTGGTTCTGTGGAAAAAGTAACAATAAATGAAAGGTATCATGCTGTGGTGGAGATTAGAATTTACGGTTCAATAAGACTTCCTGAGGATTCTATTGCTTCAGTAAGAACAAAGGGGCTTATAGGAGAGAAGTATATTCAAATAACTCCTGGAGGTTCTGACCAATACATTGCTCAGGGAGGAAAAATTAGGGAAACAGAATCATCAATTGATATAGAGGAGGTCTTGGCGAAATATGTGTTCGGAAAAATTTAAACCATTATTTTTTATTGTCTTTCTTTTGTTTTTACCTGCTATTTGTTCTGCAGACGATAAGATTGTTCTAGATTTAAAAGGTTGCATTGACAGAGTAATGAAATTTCATCCTGAGCTTGGAGAATATAAAAAGGACATTGAAATTTATAAGGCAAAATTAGAACAGGCAGAGGGAGGAGCTTTTCCTCAGATAGAAATTATGGCGCTTGCAGGACCTTCCCCAAAGGCTGAAAAAGAAGCTATATCACCGGAAATCAAAACAAATGAAAAATCAACTACTATTAACGGTGTTTTTGGAATGCTTACAATGCAGGTTTTACAGCCAATTTATACTTTTGGAAAGATTTCTTCCTATAAAAAAGCGGCTTTGGGTGTAATAAAGGTTTCAGAGGCTGAATTAGAAAAAAAACGCTCTGAATTAATAGTCAAAACAAAGGAATTATATTGGAGTCTTGCTTTAGTGCGGGATTTAAGAGTTCTTGCAAATGAAATAAAGAATGATTTAGAGAAGGCAATAAAAAGGACAGAGGAGGATTTAAAAAAGGACATTCCATCTGCTGAAGAGCTGACACTTTACAAACTGAGGACTTACCTTGGAGAGGTAAACAGAAATCTTAATGAAATTGATAAAAATGAGAAGATAATCGTTGAAGCCCTTAAGTTTATGACAGGACTCACCTCTTTTCAAAATTTAGATATTATAACACCTTCTCTAAAATATGAAGAGTTATCATTCGCTAAGGATGATTTAATAGCAAACGCTTTCAAGCACAGACCAGAAATGATTCAGATTAATGAAGGACTTAAGGCAAGGCAGGCTCTTATAGATGTGGAAAAAAGCAATCTCTATCCCCAGATATTCGCTTTAATCAAGGGCAATTTTTCAGGAGCTACAAATAGAGATAGAATCCACAATCCCTATATATCTGATCCCCTGAATACTTCCTATGTTGCAGCAGTGCTTGGAATGAAACTTAACATAGATTTTGGTATTACTAAAGGCAAAATAAGGGAAGCAGAGCTTGAGTATGAAAAGATTCTTGAAAAGAAAAAGTTAGCAGAACAAGGTATCCCTTTGCAGATAATGAAGGCCTATTTAGAATATTTAGAGGCTTCAAAAAGTGCGAAGGATATGGAGGAGGCATTTCAGAATGCAAAAAAATGGCTTGTAACGGTTGATGCTAACATTGACATGGGAATAGGAGATACAAAGGATCTTGCAGATGCTGTTCTTGCCTATGCAACTACTAGGATAAATCATTTAAAGTCACTTTATAATCAAAAAATGGCAATTGCAAATTTAATGAACGCATCAGGCCTTGATAAAAGTGAAAGGGGGACAAAGTAGATGATTTTTAAAAGGCTTATTTTAGCTTTAATGGTAATAACTTTTTTCCTGCCTCATTTGAGTTTTGGAGTGGTTTCTCCAAAGGACCAGATTAAAAAAACGGTGGACAAAGTAATCAATATTCTTAAAGACCCAAAATATAAAGGTCAGACTAAAAAAGAGCAAAGAAGAAAACTATTAAGAATAGAGATAGGTAAAATCTTTGATTTTGAGGAAATGTCAAAACGCTCTCTTGGTATTTATTGGAGAGAAAGAACCCCACAAGAGAAAAAGGAATTTGTAGAGCTTTACAAAGACTTGCTTGAGCGTTCATACATAGACAAAATAGAGTCATACAGCAATGAAGAGATAGTTTATCTCGATGAAAAGATTGAAAACAGCAGATATGCAGATGTAAAAACAAAAATTATTACTACTGACAAAAAAGAAGTACCTATTGACTACAGACTCTACTTCACAGGTACAGATTGGAAAGTTTATGATATTGTTATCGAAGGAGTAAGTCTTGTAAGTAATTATCGTAGCCAGTTCAACAAGATTATCCGTACTCAATCCTACCAGGAACTTATAAAGAGAATGAAAACAAAACAGACAGAAGAAACAATGAGGGAGAAATAAAATGGCAAGGATACTTTTAATTGAAAATGAGTTCCTTTTAACTGATTATTTAAAAAATCTTTCTCCTGCGGAGGACATGCATTTTATAGGTGCTAAAGAGCCAGAAGAAGCGATTGGGAAACTATATTTTTACAAGCCCGATGTTATTCTTTTGGATGAAAATTTGGGCATTAGCAGGCTATTGGATATCTGCAAAACAGTAAGAGAGAAATATTCACTTGTAGTACCAATTTTTTTAGTCATTGATTTTTACTCGTCCACTGATTTATCGGCTTTCAAAAATCTTGGAATTGAAGTTATCTCAAAACCTTTCAGCTTTGATGACTTGAAAGAAAAGTTATTCATGCCTTTTATTTCCGAACCTCAAATTTCTATCTCCAAAATAGTACCAGAAATTACATCCCATGTTTCAAAGGTAGAACCTGGAATTCCTACTTCAAAAGAATCTGAAGAACTTGAAATACTTGAAAAATTAAAACCCTACATAAAAGAAGAGATAGAAAGACAATTAGCCACTATGTTTAAAAAACTTACGGAGGTTTTAGAAAAAAGATATGTTTGAGAATGGATTTTCTATATCCGATACCTATCGCCCAGAAAATATGGAAATGAAGCTATATGAA
Source organism: uncultured Nitrospiraceae bacterium (assembly GCA_937139565.1). Classification (GTDB taxonomy): domain Bacteria; phylum Nitrospirota; class Thermodesulfovibrionia; order Thermodesulfovibrionales; family Thermodesulfovibrionaceae; genus Thermodesulfovibrio. Next base: position 5,149 of record CAKZQH010000009.1, read on the forward strand.
TTTTGGGAAAAAAGCGGATTTTTTAAGCCTGATGAGGATACTCGTAAAAAGCCCTTTAGCATAGTTATACCTCCGCCGAATGTGACAGGAACACTTCACATGGGACATGCACTAAATGCCACCCTTCAGGATATTTTAGCTCGCTGGAAGAGAATGTTAGGCTTCAGCGTTTTGTGGTTACCTGGAACGGACCATGCCGGTATTGCAACACAGAATGTGGTAGAAAGGCAACTTCTCCAGGAAGGAACAGATAGATATAACTTGGGTAGAGACGCATTTCTTGCCCGCATATGGCAGTGGAAGGAAGCCTGTGGAGGTCAAATTATAGATCAACTTAAGCGACTGGGAGCATCCTGTGATTGGTCTCGACTTCGCTTTACAATGGATGAAGGTTTAAGCAGAGCAGTAAAAGAGGTTTTTTTAAAACTTTTTGAGGAAGGTTTAATATATAGGGATTTAAGACTTATTAACTGGTGTCCGAGATGTCACACAGCTCTATCAGACCTTGAAGTTGAGCATGAGGAAATAGAAGGAAAACTTTATTACATTAAGTATCCATTAAAAGAAGATCCTACTCAGTATATAACAGTAGCTACCACAAGACCAGAGACAATGCTTGGAGATACAGCAGTTGCTGTAAATCCAGAGGACAAAAGATACAGAGCTTTCATTGGTAAAACTCTTATTTTACCTATAATTAAGAGAGAAATTCCTATCATAGCTGACAATGCTGTTGATATGGAATTTGGAACAGGAGCAGTTAAAGTAACGCCTTCCCATGATTTTAACGATGCCGAGATTGCCCAGAGGCATAAATTATCCTATGTGTGCGTAATAGATGAAGAAGGAAAAATGACTGAGGAAGCAGGTCCGTACAAAAATCTTGACCGGTATGATGCACGGAAAAAAATAATTGCTGAACTTACAGATGCGGGTTTAATAGAGAAAATAGAAAAACATAGACATGCAGTAGGACAGTGTTATAGATGTAAAACAGTAATTGAACCCTTCCAGACTGTTCAGTGGTATGTTCGAATAAAACCGCTTGCTGAGGAAGGAGTAAAAATTGTTGAACAGCGTAAAATCAGATTTATTCCAGAGGGATGGGTAAATAATTATTATGCATGGATGAGAGATATTAAGGATTGGTGTATATCAAGGCAACTTTGGTGGGGACATAGAATCCCTATCTGGTACTGTGCAGACTGTAAGAATAAAGAGGGCAGAAGTCAGGGAGATTTAATACAAATTCTCTTTTATAAGCCTTTAATCAAGAATGGTAAAGAAATTTGGGGAGGTACCTTTAACGAACTCAGAAAAGAGGGAATTTCAAGGGAGGAGATAGAACAAAAGGCAAAAATAATAAAAATTCCGAAAGAAATTGTCCCTATTGCAGATAGACAAGAACCGAAGGAGTGTCCCTATTGTGGAGGTAAGGAACTCATTCAAGATCCCGATGTTCTCGATACATGGTTTTCATCTGCTTTGTGGCCCTTTTCAACACTCGGATGGCCAGATGAAACAGAGGATTTAAAAAGATTTTATCCGACAAGTGTGCTTGTTACAGGATTTGACATAATATTTTTCTGGGTTGCTCGGATGATTATGATGGGAATGAAATTTATGGGGAAAGAGCCATTCAGGGATGTTTATATACATGCACTGGTAAGAGACTCTAAGGGTCAAAAAATGAGCAAATCAAAGGGAAATGTAATAGACCCTGTTTTAATGATAGAGAAATACGGAGCAGATGCATTCAGATTTACCCTTGCAGCTTTTGCAGCTCAAGGAAGAGACATTAAGTTTTCTGAAGAACGAGTGGAGGGATACAGGCATTTTATAAATAAGCTTTGGAACGCTATGAAATTTATTCTTACCTTTGCTAACTTAAGAACAAAGGAAGATATTAAAGTTGAAGAGTTAAAATCCTTAGAAAATAGATGGATTTTATCTAAACTTTCTGATGCCATCTATGAAACCAATAGAGCCCTTGAGGCTTACAGATTCAATGATGCTGCAAATGCCATCTATCAGTTTCTCTGGCATGAGTTTTGTGATTGGTATATTGAGATTTCAAAGGTAGTTCTATATGCAGAAGGCGAAGAAAAGATTGAGACAGTGAACTGCCTATTTTATGTGTTTGAAACTATTCTTAAACTTCTACATCCCTTTATGCCATTTGTTACAGAAGAAATATGGCTTCATATTCTAAGAAAAAAAACTTCCATAATGATTTCATCCTATCCAATGCCTGATTTAATTGAAAAGGATGAAGAAGCTATTGCAAAGATGGATTTCATAATTGAAGCCATTTCAGGAATAAGAAGTATAAGAGGTGAGTTAAATATAGCACCATCGGTAGGTATAGAGGTTTTCATTAAACCCCATACCATCGAAGCAAAGGAAATTTTAAAAAAAGGTGAAAAATTTATACAAAAGTTATCAAGAGCAAAAAAATTGAAAATTGAAGAAGACATTGTAAGACAGAAAGGTTCAGCCATATCAGTAAAAAGGGATTTTGAGATTTATATTCCAGTTAAAGATATGATAGACATAGAACAGGAAAAAAGAAGGCTTACAAAAGAACTTTCAAAAGCAGAACAAGACATAAAATTTCTTGGTAAAAAGCTTATGAACGAAGATTTTATAAAAAATGCACCTCAGGATGTGGTTGCAAAAGACAAGGAAAAGTATGAAGAACTTTTAAGGAGAAGTGATAAAATAAAAGAGAATCTTAAGGTTCTTGAAGAACTTAATTAGGAGGTAAGCATGGAGGAGAGAATAGAGTTGGATGGACAGAACATAGACATTGTTGAGGCAGAATTTATGACCGTGAAGCAAAGCACGGTAAAGGCAATTGAAGCTGGTACCGCAGAGATGCAGCAGATTTGTGCACTTAGTGTGGATGCTGAGAAAGTGGATATTACACAGGGTGCAATTGGTTTCATGAAAGCAGGCGATGTAAATTTAAATCAATGCATAGCTGCAGTGAATGTAGGAAATAAAACAGATGTAAATTTCTCCCTTTGTCCTGTCGCGATTGGTAAGGAAGAGGCTAAGATAAAGCGCTCAGCTGCTGGAGTTGTGCTTGGTAGCAATGTGGAAGTGAAAAACTCAGCTGCCCTAATAGTTGTGGGAAAAAATATTGAAGGAAATGTAACAACTCTATTTGATTGGAAAAGCGCTTTAGCAGTAACTGCAGTAGCCGGAGGAATTTTTGGTCTCTTAAGATTATTCTTAAGAAAATAATGTTTTATCCACTTTTAGATGAGATCATAAAACTTGCCATACTTGAAGATATTGGAAGTGGTGATATCACAACTGATTTTGTTGTTTCTGATGGAGTCCTCGCAAAAGCTTCTATACTTTGCAAAGAAGATATGTTTGTTGCAGGGCTTCCCTTTGCAAAAAGGGTTTTTGAGTTATTGATGGAGGGTAAAAGATTTTCAAGATTTGAATTTAAAGAGTTTTTCAAAGATGGAGATTGGGTAAAAAAAGGATATGAGATAGCCCATATTACCTCAGATGCTAAACTTCTTCTTGCAGGAGAGCGCATTTCTCTTAATATTCTTCAAAGACTTTCAGGTATAGCCACGGTAACAAGAGAATTCGTAAAAAAGGTGGAAGAGTTACCCGTAAAGATTCTTGATACGAGAAAAACCACACCTGGGTTAAGATTTATGGAAAAATATGCTGTCCGAGTGGGTGGTGGATTTAATCATCGTTTCGCACTTTATGATGCTATTCTCATAAAGGACAATCATATTAAGATTGCTGGCACAATAAAAGAAGCAATAAAGCGGGCTAAAAATAGATGTATTCATCAAAAGATAGAGGTAGAGGTAAATACGCTTTCTGAGCTTGAGGAGGCTATTTCTGCTGGAGCTGATATTGTAATGCTTGATAATATGGATTTAGATACAATGAGAGAGGCTGTTAGAATTGCAAAAGGAAGGGTTCTTCTTGAGGCTTCAGGAGGAGTATCTCTTCAAAATGTTAGAGAAATAGCATTAACAGGTGTAGATTTTATTTCTATCGGAGCTCTAACTCATTCCTCAAGGGCTATGGATATAAGTATGAAGATTAGGGAGGTTTTATGAGTATTACATATAAAAAAGCCGGTGTAGATATTGATGAAGGAGAAAGATTTGTTCGTCTAATATCTCCGATGGTTAAGACAACCTTTCGGAAGGAGGTTTTGACGGATATAGGTCTTTTTGCAGGACTCTTTAAATTGGATTTGAAAAAATACAAAGAGCCTGTTCTTGTGAGTGGAACAGACGGAGTAGGAACAAAGTTAAAAATAGCCTTTGAATTAGATAAACATGACACTGTAGGTATTGATCTTGTTGCCATGTGTGTAAATGATATACTTACAGTGGGTGCAGAACCTCTATTTTTTCTTGATTACTTTGCCACAGGAAAATTAAATGCAGAGAAATCTTCGGAAGTTATAAAAGGTATTGTTGAGGGTTGTAAAGAATCAGGTTGCGCCCTAATTGGAGGTGAGACTGCAGAACTTCCAGGATTTTATAAAAAAGACGAATATGACCTGGCAGGTTTTGCAGTTGGAATTGTAGAGAAAAAAAGGATTATAGATGGAAAAACAATTAAAGAAGGAGATTCAATAATTGGAGTTTCTTCTTCCGGACTTCATAGCAATGGTTTTTCCCTTGCACGAAAAGTTCTGTTTGATATCGCAGGATTTAAAATAAATGAGCATATTCCCGAGCTTGGTTGTAGTATAGGAGAGGAGTTATTAAAGCCAACAAAAATTTATGTAAAAGCTTACAAAGCATTAAAAGAAAAAGTAAAAGTAAAAGGTATGGCTCACATTACAGGCGGAGGAATTGTAGGGAATTTACCGAGAGTATTACCTGAAAATACAACTGCTGTTATTTTTAAAAACACATGGAGTGTTCCGCCAGTTTTTCTACTAATACAAAAAATGGGAAAAGTTAGTGAGTCAGAAATGTTTAAAGTATTTAACATGGGCATAGGTTACATATTTATTGTAGAAGAGAAAGACGCTGAAAAAACAATAAATATACTTAAGCGAAATGGCTACAATTCTTTTCAAATTGGAGAAGTTGAAAAAGGCAGAGAAAAAATAAAATTGGTATGAAAGTCATTCAAGGAGAAGCAATCTTAGGAGAACTTTTTTCAAAATTTATAGAATCATATGCTGAACCTTTGATTATCTTTAACGCAGAAACTCAGGATATTCTATATTTAAATGAAAAAGCGAGAAAATTTTGGGGTGAAAGTAACGAAATTTCTTCTTTTTTGCAGGAAGATGAATATCTAAATTTTATTAAGTTAATTAGGGATTGCCATAGAGAAGAAGAAAATCGAGTTATAAGCTATAAAAGAGAGAATGGTTCAAATGGAGTTTTAATATTTAATTTATATCCTCTTGCTATTGGAGAGCTAAGATATGTAATTTTAACCTTTAGAGATATAACTGAAAAAGTTCGTCAGAAAGAGGAAAGAAGAAGAAAAAATGCCCAGCTCATTCTTCAGGATAAACTTAAATCGATTGACTTAATAACTTCGGGTATATCCCATGAAATAAATAATATCTGTAATTTTATGGTTAATAATTTGAAAATAACCTTTCAGGCTTGGAATGATGTGATGAATATTATAAAAGAATATGGCCATGAGAATGGAGAATTTTTAATTGGCGGAATTCCGTCCACAGAAATTGATAGTGTCATTCCTAAATTAATGATGTCTCTAATAGAAGGTATTAATAGAGTGACAGATACTATAGATGATTTTAAAAAATATGTGAGAGAGGGGCTTAATTCTGAGTCGCATTTTGTTGACATTAATGAGGTTATAAAGAGAGTAGTTACGATTCTTAATTATCATATTTTCATCCATACCGAAAATTTTACTTTAAATTTGGCTGATTCCTTACCAGAGATAAAAGGTAATAGACAAAAATTAGAACAGGTCATAATAAATTTACTTACAAATGCTCTTCAAGCACTTACAAGCAGAGAAAAAAGAGTGGTTGTTTCAACCGGCGTTGAAAGAGAAAGAGTTTACATAGAAATAAAAGATGAGGGTATAGGTATACCGAAATATGCTTTAAATCAAATATTTGAACCATTTTTTTCGACAAAACTCTCTATGGGTGGTTCTGGACTTGGACTTTATCTTTCAAAGTCAATCATAGAGGAGTTCAACGGTGAAATTACAATTAACTCAGAGGAAAATAAAGGTACAATTGTAAAAGTATATCTTCCCTATCATTCCGATGGAAAAATTTAATTATAGTATAGCCATAGTTGACGATGAAAAGGATGCTCTTTATAGTTATTCTCTAATTTTAAAGCAAGCAGGAATTAAGGATATTACCCTCATTGAAGACTCAAGAGAGCTTCCGATTATTTTAAAAGAAAGATCCTTTTCAGCTGTTTTACTTGACCTTTCAATGCCTCATATCTCTGGCTTTGAGATGCTTAAGTATCTAACAATGGAATATCCAGAAATTCCTGTAATCATAATTACTGCAATAAAAGAGATTGATACAGCTGTGGAGTGTATGAAAATAGGAGCTAGCGATTATCTAACAAAGCCTATAGAGAAGAGTAAGCTCATTTCTTCAATAAAAAATGCCCTTGAGATGAATAGACTAAAAGAAGAAATCACAGGGTTGAAATATAGATTAATAGAAGATACCTTGGAAAACGAAAATGTTTTTTCAGATATTCTTACAGTAAACCAGAAAATGAGAGGTCTATTTAAATACGTAGAAGTTATATCTAAAACTGACCAACCTGTGTTGATTACTGGAGAGACAGGAACAGGAAAAGAGCTTATTGCTAGAGCGATTCATAGGATAAGTGGCAAAAAGGGAGATTTTGTAGCAGTAAATGTAGCAGGTCTTGATGATACAATGTTTTCTGATACTCTTTTCGGTCACAGAAAAGGCGCTTTTACTGGAGCCATAACAAACCGAGAAGGGTTAATTGCAAAAGCCAGAGGAGGGACTCTTTTTCTTGATGAAATAGGTGATCTGAACGAAGCCTCGCAGCTTAAACTTTTAAGAGTAATTCAGGAACGAGTTTACTATCCAATTGGATCCGATATTTCAAAAACCATGGATGCTCGTATAATTGTTGCCACTAATCAGGATATACAAGAAATGGTGATGAAAGGAAAGTTCAGAAAGGATCTATTTTTTAGGCTTAAAGCACACCACGTGCATCTTCCACCTTTGCGGGAAAGAAAGGATGACATACCTCTTTTATTGGATCATTTTATTAATGAGGCAGCATCATCACTTGGAAAAAAACCACCAAAATATCCTGAGGAATTAGTAATATTACTTATGAATTATACCTTCCCCGGAAATATAAGAGAGTTGAAGATGGTTGTTTATGATGCGGTAGCGAGATGTAAATCCTCTTTTCTCTCTCTGGAAGTATTTAAAGATTTGATAGACATTAGTAATACCATTGATAAGGAACTCAAAAGTGAAATAGTTAAGTTTTATATTCAGATGAGATTTCCTGAAAAACTTCCTACCATCAGAGAAATGGAAGAACTTCTTGTAAAAGAGGCATTGAGAAGAGCAAAGGGAAATCAAGGAATTGCCGCCTCTATGTTAGGTATAACAAGGCAAGCACTAAATAAAAGACTGCAGAAAATAAAGATCCCTGAAAAAATTTTTTAAATATTAAACATTAGCAAAAAAAGTTGCACCCCTCTATTTTATTAAATCTGTTGAAAAATATAGGGAAACTCTATGGCATAAAAATTGTTTATAAAATCTATAGATGAACCGATTAAATTTTCCATACAGCCCCCTGAAAATTATAATCGGTGGAGAGGGGATGCTTTTAGGTATTAAACCTGAAGGCATCCCTTCTTTTTTAAAAAATTAAAAAGAAGAAGGAGGAGGTTATATGGAGCTTACGAGACGAAATTTTCTGAAAATCTCCAGTGGTGCCTTGCTTCTTAGCTCATTAGGAATTAACTTAGAGCCCGCAAAAGCATATGCAGCAGAGCTAAGAACAAAGGGCGCCAAGGAGACAACGACAGTATGCCCTTACTGTTCAGTAGGTTGTAGCATTATTGTATCTGTAAAGGATGGTAAAGTAATCAACACTGAGGGAGATCCAGATAGCCCTATTAACGAGGGCGCTCTTTGTCCTAAGGGGGCATCCATTTATCAGATGGCAAACAATCCGTACAGAGTAACAGAGCCACTTTATCGCGCGCCTGGAGCAACAGAGTGGAAAAAGATAAGCTGGGAAGAGGCATTAAACAAAATTGCAAGGTTAGTGAAAAAGACAAGGGATAAGTATTTCATTACAAAAAATGAAAAAGGTCAAGTAGTAAATAGAGTCGATGCTATTGCTCATGTTGGCTCTGCTGCCTTAGACAATGAGGAATGTTATATTCTTCAAAAACTCCTGCGTTCATGGGGACTTGTTTATATTGAACATCAGGCCCGAATATGACACGCTCCTACTGTTGCGGCTCTGGGAGAGTCGTTCGGTAGAGGAGTAATGACAAATCAGTACAATGACCTTAAAAATTCAGATGTCATATTAGTAATGGGTGGAAATCCTGCAGAAAATCACCCTGTTTCCATGAAATGGATAATGAAAGCAAAAGAACAAAGAGGGGCAAAGCTTGTTGTCATTGATCCAAGATTTACAAGGACAGCTGCAAAAGCAGATCTTTATGTTCCTATACGTTCAGGAACAGATATAGTCTTCTTAGGCGGTTTGATAAAATACATAATTGACAACAACTTATACTTTAAAGATTATGTTTTACACTATACAGATGCGCCGTTCCTTGTAGATCCAAACTTTAAACTACCAGAAGACCTGGATGGAGAGTTTTCAGGGTACGATCCTAAGAAGAGAGCATATGATAAAAGCACCTGGAAATTCCAGCTTGATGAAAATGGTGTGCCTAAAAAAGATATGACATTAAAAGATCCTAATTGTGTATTCCAACTGCTTAAAAAACACTTCACAAGATATACCATTGACACTGTATCAAATGTCACAGGTGCTCCAAAAGATAAAATAGAAGAAGCATTTAAAATTTTAGCATCAACTGGTAAGCCTGATAGAACAGCTACTGTGTGTTATGCTATGGGTTGGACACAGCATACTGTAGGTTCACAGATCATTAGAACATTCTCCATTGTTCAGCTTCTCCTAGGCAACATAGGAATGGCAGGTGGTGGAGTTAATGCTTTGAGAGGGGAGTCAAACGTTCAGGGATCAACAGATCAGGGACTTCTTTTCCATATTTTGACAGGATATAATCCAACACCTGTGGCAAGTGATGTGGATCTCAAGACATATATTGAAAAATATACACCAAAAACTAAAGAGCCTAAGAGTGTAAACTGGTTAGCTAATAGACCTAAGTATATAGTGAGTTACTTAAAAGCTATATATGGAGACAAGGCAACAAAAGAAAATGATTTCTGTTACAGCTATCTGCCAAAGAGAGATGACACTCAGAACTGCTCTTGGCTTATGCTATTTGATCAGATGTATCAAGGCAACATTAAGGGCTTTTTTGCTTGGGGACAAAATCCAGCTTGTTCAGGTGCAAACTCTAATAAGGTTAGAAAAGCCCTCTCCAAGCTTGAGTGGCTTGTCTGTGTAAATCTTTGGGATAATGAAACTTCTTCTTTCTGGAAAGGTCCTGGTATGGATCCAAAGAATATCAAAACAGAAGTATTCTTCTTACCGGCTGCATCATCAGTTGAAAAAGAAGGAAGCGTTACAAACTCTGGTAGGATTGCCCAGTGGAGATATAAGGCTGTTCAGCCTTATGGAAAATCAATGCCTGATGCTGAAATAATTAATGAGCTTTATTTTAGAGTCAAAAAACTATATGAAAAAGAAAAAGGTGCATTTCCAGAACCTATACTAAATCTTACGTGGGAGTATGGAGAAAAAGATAAGACTGGGAAAATTAAACATGTAGACACAAAATTGATTGCTAAAGAAATGAACGGATATTTTACAAAGGATGTTAATGAACACCCTGTAGATAAGAAATCTTACAAAAAAGGTCAACAGGTGCCCACATTTGTATTTTTATTAGATGATGGAAGCACAGCTTGTGGAAACTGGGTGTATAGTGGATCATTCACAGATGCTGGTAACATGATGGCAAGAAGGGGCAAAGAAGATCCAACTGGTTTGGGTCTATTCCCCAACTGGGCATGGTCATGGCCAGTTAACAGAAGAATAGTTTACAACCGTGCAAGTGTTGATCCTCAAGGTAATCCATGGGATCCAAGCAGAGCTGTAATAAAGTGGGATGCAGTAAATAAGAAATGGGTAGGCGATGTTCCTGATGGACCAGCTCCTCCGCTCGCATTAGAAGGAGGCAAATTACCATTTATTATGAAACCACTTGGTGTGGGTGCCATATTCGGACCAGGATTAGCTGATGGACCATTCCCAACCCATTACGAACCTCTTGAATGTCCATTTCAAGAGAATCCGCTTTACAAGAAGCATAGAATTAATCCTACAACAAAACTTTTTGGTACAGAGGAAGACCTTTTTGTATTCTGCGATACAAGGTATCCTTATATAGCATCAACATATAGAGTGACTGAACATTGGCAGACAGGCTTGATGACAAGACATACCGACTGGCTTTTAGAATTGCAGCCTCAGATTTTTGTTGAGATAGGAACAGAGTTGGCAAAGGAAAAGGGTATAAAGAGTGGAGATAAAGTAATAGTATCCTCTGTAAGAGGCAAACTATGGGCTATAGCCATTGTTACAGACAGAATCAAGCCATTGAAGGTTATGGGAATGACAATACATCAGGTAGGACTACCGTGGCACTATGGATGGCGTTGGCCAAAGGATGGATCAGGTGGAGATAGCGCAAACCTTCTTACACCTACTGTTGGTGATGCCAATACATTGACACCAGAGACAAAAACCTTCATGGTTGATATTCAGAAGACATAGGAGGTGAAAAATGGCGAGAAAAGCATTATTGATAACCCCCGATTTATGTATTGGCTGTAGAGCATGTCAAGTGGCTTGTAAGGAGTGGAATCAGTTACCAGCAACTAAGACTAAAAATAACGGAACCCATGAGAATCCAATGGATTTAGATGCAAACAATTTTAATAGAATCAAGTTTATAGAGGTTGCTGATGCTAAAGGAGTAAAATGGCTTTTTGTTAGTCATCGTTGTATGCACTGTGGTGAACCTGCTTGCGTGCAAATATGCCCTGTTGGCGCATTGATTAAGGACAAAGACACAGGAGCTGTTTATTACGATAAGAACAAATGCATTGCCTGCCATGCCTGTAAATCCGCATGTCCCTTTGATATACCAAGATATGATCAGGGAGGAAAGGGAAAAATTGCCAAGTGTCACTTTTGCATTGACAGAGTAAAGGCAGGGTTAGTGCCAGCCTGTGCAAAAACCTGCCCGACTCAGTCAATAAAGTACGGTGACAGAGAAGCCCTTATTAAGGAGGCAAAAACAAAAGGCTATAAGCTCTATGGTGAGACAGATTTAGGGGGATTAGGCGTAATTTTTGCTCTTAAGGATTCTCCTAAGGTTTACAAACTTGTAGAAAATCCTCGAATCTCCGAGTCTGTGGCTTTTTGGGGTTCAGTATTAAGAACACTTGTAGGAAGAGGTGACTCTACTGCTTCAACTTTTGTTAAGTATCTTGCCCATAAGTCCACTGAAAAATAGTTTTTATCCACATCTATTGGAGAAAGGGAGCCTGGAGGCTCCCTTTTTTATTGACTTTTTTTCTCCTATTTCTGTTAGACTTAAAGTAATAAACTTTAAGGAGTAAGGGAATGAAATTTTGGAAGATTTTTAGTGTTTCATTGTTTGTTTTTTTAGTTATAGGTTGTAATATGTCTTCAAATCCGTGCACAAATTTAAAGGAAGAATCCATAAAGAATGTTTTGAAGATAGATTTTGATAGTTTAGTTGAAAAAAATGAGATAAAAGGTACAAATCTTTGTCAGATAATAATTCAGAAAAATGGAAAGTTTAATATATTTTACGCTTTTCCTGATGGTAAGACATTCATTTTCGGAGATATTTTCCATAACGGTGAACTCTTAAACAGAACAGCACTTAACAGATTACAGCAGGATGCTTTTAATAATTACAAAACAGAATTAGAGAGTGTAGTTGCCTTTTCATATAAACCTGAGGGTGCAAGTAAGTATATATATTTGATTACTGATCCCGATTGTCCTTTCTGTGAAAGGTCAAAGCAAGCTATTAAAGATTGGGCAGAATCAAAAAAGGTTGAGATAAGAGTGATATTTTTCCCTCTTGAACAGTTACATCCTCAAGCAAAGGATAAAGCAATAAAAGCAGTTTGTTCCAAAATGGATTACAAGGGATATATAGAATCAAAATGGACAGGAACAACTTGCGAGGAAGGAATTAAAAAGATTGAGGCTTCAATTTCTCTAATGCCAAAAATTCAAGTAAATGGAACACCTTCTTTCATATCTTACAATGGCAAAAGATTTGTAGGATTTTCTCCTGAGGGTTTGGATAGTATCATAAACTAAAAGCTTTTTCTTTCAGAAAGTCAAAAAATAATCTATAGATGTGTGGTAAAGTTCTTTTTATATGGGTTGCAATATAAAAAAACCTTCTTCATTTCATACCTACTAAATATAGTCTAATACCTTTTACACTTTTCAAAGCCAATTTTTCCTTATTTTGTTTGCTAATATCTAGAATCTCTTACAGGTAAAGCTTGATTTAATACATGAATCCTCTTTCCTTTGATTTCTACCTTTACCTTCTTTTAATCCATTGTATTTTGCATATTTTCTTCTGTAAAGGGCATTACTGTTAACAAAAGACATAGTTAATGGAGATTGCTAAAGAATAGTATGACCTATGAGGGAGAGAATAAAGGCAGGGAGGGGGTCTCTGAGAACATAGCGTATGCATTTTGTCACTACGAGTCT
>CAKZQH010000010.1 GCA_937139565.1 uncultured Nitrospiraceae bacterium
TTATAGAAGGAATGATAGTTTGAGCATCATTTACTTGGACGCTTTTAATGTTCCTTTGAATCCTTTCAGCAACTTTATTTGCAACTTCGATATTGCCTTTAACAATAATTGCAAACTCGTCTCCTCCCCATCTGGCAGCAATGTCACCTTCTCTAATGCTACGCTTGATTATCTCTGCAAATGACTTTAAAAGCATATCTCCTGCAATATGTCCGAATCTGTCATTTACTAATTTAAGATCGTCCAGATCCATAAAAATCAATGAATAAACCTCTTCTTCTTGTTTATCCATTACCCTTTTAAGGTTGTCCTCAAAAAATCTTCTATTGTACAGAGATGTAAGTGCATCCTTTGAAGCCATTTCTAATAATTTTTGTCTTTCCTTTATTAAAGAGGTTACATTGTGAGCTACGAAAATAAGGTAATTTTGCTTTATTCCAACTGGCAAAATCCAGCCATTAACTATTAAATTCTCTCTTAATTCGAATTCTTTAAAATATGTTTTTTCCCAATTATTCATCTCAACTATCTCTTTTAATAAATGCCACAAGTTTTTGAAATATTCTCCTTCTGGTTTTAAAACTTCATAGGCTTTTGAATTAGCAAATATAACCTCGCCCATGTTGTCAAAGATAATTATTAAAGCTTCAGATTCTTCTGCAATTTTTTCATAAAACTCCCGATTCTGCTCAATATTCTCAATGTATCTATTAATTTCTTGACCAAGAAAGCTTATCTCATCACTGCCACTTATTTTAAGTGATTCACCTTTAGATTCTTTAATCCCCCTTAATCCTTCAACTATGTAACCAATTCGCTTTATCACGAGCTTATTAATATATCTATAAAATATAATTCCAAATATTAGAAACACTGAGAAATAAGAAATACTCAAATTGATAAAGTTATTTTTAACTATCTTCCAAATAGATTTATCTCTTTCAATATTGATAATTATATTAGGATTGCCAAAAACATCTTTCTCTAAAGATTTTAGTGCATATTTTTCCGAATCTTCTTCTACTGTAAAAGCATCCTTAAGCTTGTTTTTCTCTGATTTTACCATCCTAAATGCTTTCAATCCTAAGAAATCCTTGATGAAATTTAATTTTTCCTCTGTTATCGCTCTGCTCATAATAAGATAACCCTGTGAAGGACCGGTAAAATCAGTTTTCAATACAGGGAAAACCGAAACAAAATAGGGAGTCTCTTCTATAAAAGTTATGCCAGTTAAACCTTTATCTTCAAATTTTTTAGATATGTAATAATCTATATAATTTTTCCATAAATTTATCTCTACTGGCTTTATCTTATTTGCAGTGGAATCATACTCTGCTCCATTTTTTAAATTACCATTTAAATCAAAATAAGCTATAAGGTTAACTTTATTGTTGATAAATGTTTCGGAAGTTATGTTGTTCTTTGAAAAAGATGGATTTTTATCCTGCATAATGAGCCATGCTTCAGTGCAGGCAGCCCAGTCTTTTGTCAGAGAAAGTAAATTTTCATACTCCATCTTTAGAAAAGATTTTACTTTAACAGAGTCTTCAGACAATATCCTCTTTTCAATATCAGATATAATGGTTATTGCAAAAAATTCATAGAAAGAAAAAGTCAAGACAATTAGAGAAAAAATAAGAATAAAATATAAAGATAAAAACTTAGTTTTCAGCTTCATAATTTTTTGATTTTAACATATTTCTTACTATTTGGTTACTTCACCCCCTAATACTTTATAGAGATTAACCAGGTTTACAACCTTTGAAAGCCTGATGTTGTTGAGCTGTTGCTGAGCTTGAAATAGGGCTCTCTGAGCATCGAGCACGCTTAAATAATTATCTATGCCATTTTCATATCTAATCTTTGCTAGTCTGTAGGTTTCTGAAAGAGCTTTCACAAGCGATTGGATTGCTTGTAGCTGTTCATCTATTGTGCCTTTTACTGCAAGGGTATCAGAAACCTCTTTAAAGGCTGTCTGAATGGTTCTTTCATAACGAACAAGAGCGATTTCTCTTTCTACTTTTGCAGCTTCATGGGCTGTCCAAACTCTTGCATCGAATATGGGCATTAAAGCCTGAGGCTGGAATGTCCATGCCTTACTACCACCTTGAAATAGTCCGGACAATTCTCTGGATGCTGTTCCAAACACAGTGGTAAGTGAAATTCTCGGGAAAAAAGCTGCTCTTGCAGCACCTATCTGCGCATTGTATGCCTTTAGTGTGTGCTCAGCTGCTATTATATCAGGCCTGCTGAGAAGTATTTCAGAGGAAAGACCTGCTGAAATGTCTTTGGGAGGTATAAGTGAATTTTCCAAATCCTCTGGCAAAAGTTCCTCTGAAATTATTTCTCCAGCAAGAAGGTCGAGAGTATTTTTATCCTGAGCAAGACTCTGGGTATATCTTGCTACCGCTTCTCTTGCAGTTTCAACCTGTGTTTTTGCCCTGTGAAGGTCTATCTCAGATATGGCTCCAACCTGGTATTTCTTTTCCATTAGCTCATACATCTCCTGCTGACTTTTAAGGGTTTCCTTTGCCAATTTTAGATTTTCCTTGTCTGTTGCATAGGTATAGTAAGCAGTGGCAACAGCACAGATAAGGGAAAGTTTTGCTGCTCTATGGGTTTGTTCCTCAGCAAGGTACTGTTCAAGTGCCATCTCCTTTAAACTGCGAATTCTTCCGAATAAATCAATCTCCCACGAAATAATTCCTAAGCTTACATTGTATTTTGAGGATATATTTGACTTTCCTGTTGAAGAAAGGTCTGCTGGTAATCTTTCTCTGTAAACAGAGCCACTTAAGTCAACAGAAGGCAGTAGTTCTGCCCTTTGGATACCATAATAGGCTGCAGCTCTTTCAACATTTAAGGCAGAAAGCCTTAAGTCTCTGTTGTTAGATAGAGCTATTTCAACAATTTTTTGTAGATTCTTATCTACAAGAAATTCATTCCATTTAAGTTCTGTTGCCTTAGGTGCTTTATCATAATCTATTGAATTGTAGGCTTCACCAGAGGGCCATTGTTTTGGTATAGGTGCATCTGGTCTTTTATACTCAGGAATCATTGTACAACCACAAAAGATTAATACAATTAGGGAAAGAACTAATTTTTTCATTTAACTGTCCTTACTCTAAAGAGTTTTAAAATGAGAACAAAGAAAAGAGGCACAAAGACAATGCTTATAAAGGTTCCTGCAATTACTCCACCTTCAATGGCTACACCAATAGCATTCATTGCACCTGAGCCAGCACCTCTTGCTATGGCAAGGGGTAGAATTCCGAAGAAAAGTGCAAGAGAGGTCATTATAACAGGTCTGTATCTTATTGTTGCTGCCTCAATAGTTGCTCTATGGAATTCTTCGCCTTGTTTTATTCTATCTCTTGCAAATTGGATTATAAGAATGGCATTCTTTGAGGAAAGTCCCATGGTAACAAGGAATCCGATCTGAAAGTAAACATCATTGTGTAGTCCCATAATCCATGTTGCCACCGCTGAACCAAAGATACCAATAGGAAGCAGTATAAGGTTTGTGATAGGAATTGTCCAGGATTCGTAAAGAGCTGCAAGACATAGGAATATGACAAAAACAGAAAACGCATAAAGAATCGGAGCCTGACCTGTTGCAAGTCTTTCCTGATAGGAAGATCCAGTCCAGGCATGACCTACTCCTTTTGGAAGTTTTGCTATTATCTCCTCAACAGCCTTCATAGCCTCTCCAGAGCTATGTCCTTTTCCAGGCTCTCCCCAAATATTCAGAGAAGGAAAACCATTGTATCTTTCAAGTCTTGGAGAGCCATAAATCCATCTTCCAGAAGCAAAGGATGAAAAAGGAACCATTTTCCCTTCATTATTACGAACATATAGACGATTTAAATCTTCAGGCAACATTCTATAGGGTGCATCAGCCTGCACATAAACTCTCTTTACCCTTCCTCCTTTTATAAAATCATTAACATAACTGCTACCAAAGGCTGCTGAAATAGTGTTGTTAATTGAAGCAATAGGCACACCTAAAGCACCTGCCTTTTGCCAATCCACATCAACTTTATATTCGGGAATATCGTCCATGCCATTTGGTCTTACGCTCTTCAGGCGTGGATCTTGATTTGCTAGATAAAGAAATTGATTCCTTATCTCCATCATCTTTTGATGACCCAAACCACCCATATCCATTAGTTGCAGGTCAAATCCTGTTGCATTTCCAAGCTCTATAATTGAAGGAGGAGGAAATACGAATATCATGGCTTTTTTATTTGCTGCAAAATTCATCATTGCCCTTTGTTGAATTGCCTTTACTCTCAAGCTTGCTTTGTCTCTTAAATGCCAGTCCTTGAGCTTAATAAAAGCCATTCCAGAAGATTGAGCCCGTCCAGAGAAACTCATTCCTGCGATGGTGATTATAGAGTCAACTGCATCTTTTTCTTTTTGTAAAAAATATTCCTTTACTTCATTTAACACCTGCTGTGTTTGCTCAAGAGTAGAACCAGAAGGCAAAATTACCTGCGCAAGCATCATTCCTTGGTCCTCATCAGGAAGATAGGAAGTGGGAAGCTTTAAAACAATAAGCCCAAGAATTGCAACTATCAATATATAGACAAAAATGTAAACTGGAACCCTTCTAAAAGAATTTTCAACAACCTTAGTATAGAAAAATCGAGACTTAAAAAAGAAACTGTAAAATTTTTCATAAATAATATGGAAGTAATAGAGCAGATTTTTTCTTTGAGGACGACCTTCTGCATGGGATTTTAAAAAAGTAACACAAAGAACAGGCGCCAGAGTAAGGGCAACAAAAACAGAAAGGAGCATTGCAGATATTATTGTTATGGCAAACTGCCTGTATATTACTCCTGTAGAACCTTTGAAAAAAGCCATTGGAGCAAAAACAGCAGAAAGCACAACTCCAATTCCAATCAATGCACTGGTAATCTGGTGCATAGACTTTATAACAGCTTCCCTAACAGAAAGCTTTTCTTCTCTCATTATTCTCTCTACATTTTCAACAACCACAATCGCATCATCCACTAAAAGTCCTATTGCAAGAACCATTGCAAACATGGTGAGCATATTTATTGAATAGCCAGCCATACCAAGTACAGCAAAAGTACCAAGAAGAACTACAGGAACAGTAATTGTTGGTATCATTGTGGCTCTGAGACTTCCAAGAAACAGCCACATTATTAAAAAAACAAGCACAATGGCTTCAATAAGGGTTTTTACAACTTCTTTTATTGCAACCTTTGTAAATGGAGTAGTATCGTAGGGATAGACAACTTTAACTCCAGAAGGGAAATTTCTGCTTAATTCTTCTAACTTTTTCTTTACTTTTTCTGCCACATCAAGGGCATTTGCTCCAGGAAGGGGTCTCACTGCAAGTGCAGCCGCAGGCTTGCCATTGTAGAATGCTTCTATGTCGTAATAGTCAGTTCCGAGTTCTACCCTTGCTACATCTTTTATTTTTACCGTTGAACCATCAGGATTTACTCTCACTGGAATATCTGCAAATTCATCGGGTTGTTTAAGCATGCTTTGAACGATTATTGGCGCATTTAGTCGTTGTCCCTCCTTTGCAGGAACTCCTCCAATCTGACCACCAGAAACCTCCACATTGTATGCCTTTATCGCAGATATAACATCGCTAATAGTCAATCCATAGCTTACAAGTTTGTGAGGCTCTATCCATATACGCATTGCATAGGGAAAACCAAAGGTTTCAACCTCACCAACTCCTTCAATTCGTGCAAGCACCTTTTCCACATTAGATTTCAAATAATCTCTGAGGTCATAGGCATCAAGTCTTCCATCTTCTGAGATGAGAGAAACTATTAAAAGATAGTTTCTAGTTGCCTTTCCTACACTTATTCCTGTTTTCTGTACAGACTCAGGAAGACTTGGCATGGCAAGCTGAAGCTTATTTTGAACCTTAGCCCAAGCAAGATCAGGATCTGTTCCTGGTTCAAAGGTAAGTTCAATTCGACAACTACCAGATGAATCACTTACTGCAGACATATAAAGTAGTCTGTCTAATCCTGTCATCTTTTCTTCAATAATCTGGGTCACGCTATTTTCAACAGTTTCAGCAGAAGCACCAGGATAGGTTGCTTGAATGTAAATTGATGGTGGAGCAATGGATGGATACTGAGCAACTGGAAGATTGTATATGGCAAGACAGCCTGCTCCCATTATGGCAATGGCAATAACCCATGCAAAAACTGGCCTTTCAAGAAAAAATTCGCTTATTTTCACTGAGCGGTCTCCTGTTTTTTCATATAGGAAGAGGCCTTTACCACACCTCCTGGCATTATCTTCTGAACGCCTTCTATGATAACCTTTTCACCTTCCTTAAGACCCTCTGCAATAAGCCATTTATCACCTATTGCACGGTCAATCTTTACAGGTCTTATCTGTACTTTGCTCTCTGCATCCACTATGTATGCGAAGGGATTTCCCTTAGGATCCCTAAAAATACACTGCTGGGGGAGTAAAATCGCATCTTTTTTTATCCCTTCTTTTACAATCGCCCTTACAAACATTCCAGGAAGTAAAATTCCCTTTGGATTAGGAAAAAGTGCCCTGAGAATAACCGAACCTGTTGTTGGATCAACAGTTACATCCTTAAACTGGAGTGTGCCTTCAAGAGGATATAATGTTCCATCTTCAAGTAATAACTTTACTTTATTTTGCTCTTTTCCAGCATATTTGAGCCTTCCTTCCTCAAGCCTCTTTTCCAGCTCTCTTAGCTCCTTTGTTGACTGAGGAATATCAACATAAATGGGATCAAGTTGTTGAATTCTCGTAAGCTCCTGAACCTGATGGGCAGTTACAAGTGCTCCTTCTGTGACATTTGACTTACCAATTCTTCCTGAAATTGGAGCCCTAATTTTAGTATACCCGAGATTTATCTCAGCAGCTCTTACTTGAGCTTTTAATGCCTCTATTTCCGCCATGGTTTGGTAATACTGGGCCTTTACATCGTCATACTCCTGTCGGCTTATGGCATTTACCTTAATAAGCTCTTCATAACGCTCATATCTTGCCTTTATTGAATTTAAACTTGCCTCAGCTCTTGCAAGAGCAGCCTTTGCACTATCATAAGCTGCACGATAGGTTGATGGATCAATTAGATATAAAACATCTCCTGCCTTAACATCTCCTCCTTCAGTAAAATACCTCTTAAGAATAATGCCACTTACCTGTGGTCTTATTTCTGCTATCCTATATGGTGTTGTCCGCCCCGGCAATTCGGTTGTGAGGGTGACTTCTTCAGCTTTAATTTCTATAATCGAGACTTCAGGTACTTGAGCCACAGATTTTTTCTTTTCGCAGGCAGAAAGAATAAAAAATAGGATAAACAAAAATATTAGACCTTTTTTCATCGTCAATCTTTCACCTCTTTTTTCTTTAAAATTCCATTAAAAATAAAATCTATAGTAGCGTCGGTTTCAATCAGATTTTCCTGATCAACAACTACTGAGAGGACATATCCCCGGATTATGTTCATTATTAATTTTGATAACTCCTCAGAATTACAACTTCTGAAAATTCCTGAATTAATGCCTTCATTTATTACTCCTGTTAGAAAAGCTTTTTCTTTCATGAAAAACTCCCTTTTTATTTCAATACCAAAGGTAAACCCCTGTTCTTTACTTTGCATAATTATAAGTTCTCTATTTTCTCTAGCAAATTGAAGGGCAACAGTCAAATATTTTTTAATAATTTCATCGGGAGATTTTAAATTTTTAAGATTATTTCGGATTCTCTCCTGAAGTTCTTTCATTTTCTCCCGCAGAAGATAAAGGGAGAGTTCTTCTTTGTTTTTAAAATAAAGATAAACACAGCCAACACTTAATTTAGCCTCTTTTGCTATCATTCTAATTGTAGCTCCGTTGTAGCCATACTCGGAAAAGACTTTGATGGCTGCTTCAATAATCCTTTTCTTAGTTTCATGTCCTGAACGCTTGTTCATATGAACTGTTGTTCAGTTTATCATAAATATGTTTCTGATGTCAAAATGAAAATTAAGACAAGCATATTTCGCTTGTTGTTTGATTTAAAAATATATTGATATTTAAATGTTTTTTTCATGAATAGTATTTATTTTAAAAAAATGAAATTCAGGAGTTGTAATTTTAAAAAAAATTTGATACACTTTTTTCAATGATGGACGCCATATCTTTAATACCATATGCTGAAGCAGTTCCCGTTCCTCCGTTGATTCTCATTTTTCTTGAACAGCTGTTTTTCCTTATACACATAATTCTTGTGAATTCCATACTTGGTGTTGGGTTAATTCTTCTATACAAATGGAAAAGAACCGTGGATTTCTTTGATATTAACAGGCCTCTTGCGAGAAGGATTCCAATTTTCTTTGCCCTTGCAATAAACATGGCAATTCCTGCCCTTTTGTTCCTGCAGGTTGTTTTTGGTCATTTATTTTATTCAAGCTCTGTTCTCATGGGAACCTTCTGGATTTTGATAATTCCCATTCTCATTATTGCCTACTACAGCTCCTATTTTCACTATAAAAAATTTGGAGTTTCTCAATATGCAAAATACTCTTTGATTTTGATGATTTCCCTTGTTCTCTATGTGGCATTCATACTTGTAAACAATCTATCAATGATGGAGATGCCTGAGAAGTGGAGCCTTTATTTTTCAGAAAGGGGAGGAACCATTCTTCTGTGGAGCGTTTCAAGCATATATCCGAGATTTCTCCACTTTATTGTGGCCTCCCTTGCAGTGGGAGGTATTGTTTATGCCTTTTATTTCAGTAAAAAGTCAAATTCTGAGAAGAATGCTATGGATGGCATCAGGATTTTTGCCTATGCAACCATGGTTCAAATGGCTGTTGGAGTGTGGTTTCTTGTGAGCTTGCCAGAAAGTATTATGCTTAAGTTCATGGGCAGAGACAGTGTCGCTACCCTTGTGCTCGTCGCAGGTATAGGAACAGCAGTTTTATCAGTCATATTAGCCTTTAAAAATAATCTAAAAGGCACATTAATATTTCTCCTTATAACATTGATTGCTATGGTGATAAATAGATACAATTTGAGAATTTTCTCTCTTGAGGATAAATTTAGCCCTACAAGTCTGGAAATTTCTCCGCAGTGGGATGTTTTTGTGCTTTTTGTGGTCATTTTGCTCATAGGGGTAGGAGTACTCTTTTATATGGTAAAAATCTCATTTAAAGGCAAAGAGGAAGCTAAATGAATTATCCTGTTTGGGAACTTTACTATCTCAATTCAGGAACTGTTGTAGCCATAATTGCAATTCTACATGTATTTATTTCTCATTTCGCAGTGGGTGGAGGAATATTTCTGTGGCTTACTGATCTTAAAAGTGTTCGGGAAAACAATCTCCCTCTTCGAGAATATGTTCGAAGGCATCTGTGGTTTTTCCTTCTTGTTACAATGGTGTTTGGTGGTGTATCTGGTGTTGGAATATGGTTTTCCATTGCTCTTTCAAATCCTGCAGCAACTTCCTTACTTATTCACACCTTTGTATTTGCTTGGGCAATAGAGTGGGTTTTCTTTATAGTTGAGATAGTTTCTCTTCTTATCTATCACTACAGATTTGAGGTTCTCTCCAACAAGCAAAGACTTACAATAGCATTTATATATGCTCTTTCGGCTTGGTTAAGCCTTTTTGTAATAAATGGAATCCTGACCTTTATGCTAACTCCTGGAGAGTGGCTTAATACAAGGAATTTCTGGGATGGATTCTTTAATCCAACCCATTTGCCAGGCCTCTTTTTTAGAACCTCAATTTGTATTATGTTTGCAGGGCTTTTTGGATTTGTAACAGCCCTGTATCAAAAGGATGAAAAGCTTAAAGTTACACTGCTTCGTTACTGTGCAAAATGGCTTTACATTCCGCTTCCTTTTCTCTTCTTATCAGCTGTATGGTATTTCTCCTCTTTGCCTGAAAGTGCAAGGTTTACAAATTTTGTGCTCAACAAGCAGACTCAAAATCCTTTGAATGTGTTTCTCTTTTCATCGGTGCTTATCTATATTGTGGCCATCCTCTTTGTCCTTAAAACAAATAAAATCATCCAGAAGGTTGCTTTAATTCCACTCTTACTTATAGGACTCTTCTGGATAGGCTCTTTTGAGTATTTGCGGGAGTATGCGAGAAAGCCTTACATAATATATGGTTACATGTATTCTCCGTCGATTATCGTTACCGATGCGGAGAAATTAAACAAAGAAGGATTCCTCAAACATGCAAAATGGACAAAAATCAAGGAAATAAGCGAGGAAAATAAGATACAGGCAGGAAGAGAGCTTTTCAACTTACAATGCCTGAGTTGCCATACAATAGGTGGAGTAAAAAATGACATTATCAAAAAAACCGAAGGACTTACCTATCTTGGAATTGTCTCTCAGATATATGGTCAGGGTAAAGTTCTTGACTATATGCCTAAATTTGTTGGAACTGAAAGGGAGATCGAAGCCCTTGCATCATTCATAGTGAGCTTAAGAGGAAAGAAGGAAGAACCACATGCAGAATTCACTCCTAAGGAAGAGCCAGTCTTTATACCATCCTTTGATCCAAAAAAGGATGAATATGTGCTTCTTGTTTGGAGTGTGCTTGGAGAAAAATGTATTACCGATTCAGATAGATGGTTTTCCTTTCTTTATGCTGGAAGCACCCTTCAGGCTTTGTTGATTAAGAGGGGAGTAAAACCAGAAATAATCACAGAGGGAGTAGAGATCCATTACATACCTCCAAGAGGACATGAAAATCCCTCAAAATATCTCGATTTCTGGAAATACTCGGAGTCATTGAGAGGAAAGAAAATTCCTGGAAACGTAGGTGTCAGCGGAAAGACAGTGCGAGGAGTATTTGACTTTGACAAGGATAGAAAAATCTTCATTGCCGATGCAGTTCCTGTTTCTCCATATAGTGATGACGGTGCTTTTAATCCTTATCCAATTTTTGATGCAAAGGCAATTGAAAAAAGCACTGGTAAGGTTTTACAGCAAACACGCTTCGTTGTTCCTGTATCTACAGAGCTTAGATGCTTTGTATGTCACGGTGGAAAACCTCGTTTTAACGGTATTTCAGGCATCTCTGATGAGACTGCTATAAATATTCTTAAAATACACGATAGAAATCACGGTACAAAGCTATATGAAAATGCCTTGAAGGGCAAGCCTATGATGTGCCAGAAATGCCATGAAGACTTTATTGTTAAGTCTGAGGGAATAAAGGGACACAACAGTTTCTCTGCATCTATGCACGGCTGGCATGCCAACTATGTACCATACAAGGATGAAAGAGCTTGTAACTTCTGCCATCCAAATGATGCTAAAGGAAATACGAGATGTAACAGAGACATACATACAAAGCTTGGTATAGGATGTACTCGCTGTCATGGAAAACTGGATGACCATGCAGCATCTGTGCTTCTTGCCCAGAAAGACTCACGAACAGCGTCCATACTTCTAAAAAATCTCAAACCTGAGACGCCAATTGAAAAAATAAATCCACGCAAACCATGGGTAAATCAGCCAGACTGTCTTAGTTGTCACATCGGATTTACTAAGCCTTCAGCTGATGCAAATGGTTTTAACAAATGGACCTCTGATTTTGGCACCCTTTACAGGGTAAGAATGGATAATACAGGAAAAATTCCTTGCACTGCCTGTCACAGCTCTCCACATGCAGTTTATCCCGCATTCAATGACTTTGGGAAAAACAGGGATAATATCCAGCCAATGCAGTATCAGGGAAATCCATTTCCAATCGGTGCAGACATGAAATGTGAAGTATGCCACAAGGTTAAAATTCAAGGCACAGGGCACCATGCAGATATTTTAAAGATGTTCAGAAATAGAAAAGCTTTACAGCAGTAATTCTATTCAATTAAAATTATTTTAAAATCCTTTTAATCGAGGAGGAACAAATGCCACCTAAAACCAGAGAAGTTGATATTGTAAGAGGAGACACTCTTTATGACGATGGAGTCCATAAATTCATATGGCTTGGATGGGAAGAACATGAAGAAGAGGGACTTGTTCAGGTGAATCAGTATCTTATTGAAAACAGAGGAATGGGGGTTATTCTTGATCCCGGAGGAGTTCATGTGTTTCCGAGGGTTGTTGCAAATGTATCCCGTTATGTTGATCTCGACAAAATTGGGCATCTGTTCTTTTCTCATCAGGACCCTGATGTATCTTCTGGCGTTGCCCTTTGGTTAAGTGTAACAAATGCAAAGGTTTATATCTCAAAATGGTGGGTCAGATTTCTCCCTCACTATGGCATTTTCGATATGAATAAAATTGTTCCTCTTGAGGAGGGAGGAGGACGTATTGCCCTTCCAAGTGGTGATTATCTTGAAATAATACCTGCCCATTTTCTTCATTCTGTGGCAAACTTTCATGTCTATGATCCTCGTTCAAAGATTCTATTTACAGGAGATCTGGGAGCTGCAATCTTTCCAAAAGGACAGAGATATACTTATGTGGAGGACTTTGACAGTCATTTAAAGCTCATGGAAGGGTTTCACAGAAGATATCTTGCATCAAACAATGTTATAAGAAGATATCTTGAAAGGATAAAAAACCTTGATATAAATGTGGTTGCACCTCAGCATGGAGCTATAATGCACAAAAAAGAGCACATTCAGAGATTTTTTAACTGGCTTTCAGGGCTCAAGTGCGGTTCTGACTTAATAGATGAATTCTATCGATAGGAGGAAGTGAATGTTTTTTAGAAGAAAAAGAGTTTCGTCCAATAATAGTAAGTTGGTGGATACTAATCTTGCATTAATCAAAACTCTCTCTGCAGGAATAATAAAGTCAAATATTGTGGGTTCAACCATATCAAATACAATGGGACTTATAGAATCCAATTTTACAAGAATTAAAGATGAAGTCTCCTCAATCGCAACTGCCATGGAAGAAATTGATGTTACCATTAGGGATATGTCAAAAAGTGTTGCCTCCATAAATATGGAAGTTCAGGCAATGGTAAAGCAAAATGATTCAATGGATGAAGAACTTGAGAGAAGAGTAAATGACATAGAGTCTCACAATCGCAAAATAATTGAAGTTGTTGATAACATAAAAGACCTTGGTCATGCCACTGAAAATATCGGAAACATTGTAACTTCTATTTCGGATGTGGCGGATCAGACAAATCTTCTTGCTTTGAATGCATCAATAGAAGCAGCAAGGGTAGGTGAGGCAGGAAGGGGTTTTGCAGTGGTAGCCGATGAAATCAGGAAACTATCTCAGAAAACTGAGGCACTCACAAAGGACATTAGTAAAATTCTGGGAAACCTGCGAGAAAGAGTAACATCAGCGGTTGTTGAGGTTGAAAAAATAAGGGAACTCTTTTTAAGCATCGAAGAGGATATGAAAAATATTAGAAAATCCTTTGAAAAAACCAAAACTATGTCTGATACTGTTGGAGATGCAGTAAATACCCTTTCTACTGCAATTGAAGAGCAAAGTCAGGTACTCACCGATGTTTCAAAGCGAATTACAAATACTGCATCAATGTTAAATGAGACCTATAAGGTATTCTCTACAGTAATAAAGGTAAATGACGAAATATCAAAGCTTACAAAATTTTAGTTGTGACGGAGAAAATTTTAACTTTGCCCTCTGTCCTCATGTAAATGAGAATGACGTTTCTAAGTGGGAGAGTATTGCTGAACGGATTTCCTCTGTAATAAATAAAAGAGTTACACTGAATCTTTTCTCCAACAATTTTGACATTCCCTTAGCAGATAAGTGCTGTCACATGTACTATGCAAATCCTGAATTAACCCTTGAGCTTTTAAAGAGAGGCTACCTACCAGTGGCTAAACTTAAGGACGCTCAAGAAAGCCTGTGTAGTATTTCGTTACAAAATTATGAGCCTAACAAAAAATCTGTTAGAGTTGCTTTAGTAAATCAAAGATATTTTCTACTTCCACTTCTTATGCACAAGAGAGAGTTTAAAAAATTTAAACTTGTATTCGTAAAAAACTACACAGAAGCTCTTGAACTTTTAAGAGCAAATAAGGTTGATTTAGCCTTTATTTATACACAGTTTGCAAATACCCTTAAGGAGGATAAATCTATAAATTTCGTTGAGGACTATTGTTTTCCTCTACCTCACTACATACTAATTCATCCTTCCCTTGAGCCTTATAGGGATGCAATTGAAGGAATAGATTTTTTCAAACCTGTTAAAGAAAGTGACATAGATTATCTTAAATCGCTTTACGAAATGCTTGATAAACTTCTTGCTGATTGGGCTCATCATGATATTGCAGAAGCTGTAATAGGCTCACCAAATTTTGGGGTTATAGTTTATCAGGAAAAAATTGTATATGCAAATGAATATGCAAGGGAAATCCTCGGATACTCAGAGGAAGAGCTATTCAGAAAAAGTGTTTTAGAGATTATACATGCAGAAGATAAAGAGATGATAGAACTTTTAAAGGATAGATACGAAAAGAGACTTAAAGGAGAGAAATTTATAGGAACCTACGAGTTACCTTGGAAAAAAAAGGATGGCACCATCGTTTATACGAGATGCTTTACCAGTACAATTCTTTTTAAGGGAAGATATTCTGGCTTTATTTTACTTACTGATATAACTGAACAAAAATTTGCAGACAAATTTAAAAATATCCTGATGGAAATAAACAAAGTAATAACAAAAAGTCTCACTGAAGAGGAAATATATGAAGGAGTCTGCAGAGCCCTCACAGAGAAGCTTGGAATGGTTTTTGTCTGGATATCTGAACTGGACGAATCAAAGAGCAAATTACGGATAAAATATAAATGTGGAGATGACAGAGGAATATTCGATGTATATGATTTTAAAATATCCTCATCTGATACAGTCACATACGAATCATTAGAAAAAGGAAAAATCATTGTAAATCCAAATTCAATTGAATACGCTAAAAGGGTTTCCTGTGCAGAGGAACTTGTAAAAAGAGGGTTTCTCTCATCATGCACAATACCATTTATTAAACACGGCAAAGTGATTTCGCTTTTAAAAATTTATTCAGCCCAGCCAAATTTTTTCAATGAATCTGTAATGGAAATTCTTGAAGAGATTCAGAACGATATATCATTTGCTCTTGAAAAAATAGAAATGATAAGAGAAAATCTCATATTGTCCGAGTCTTTAAAAAATTCAGATACCTGGATTTTGATAACAGATATAAATGGAAGAATTACTTATGTGAATGATGCGGTAGAGAGAATAAGTGGATACAGAAGGGATGAACTTATTGGAAAAAATCCAAGAATTTTTAAATCAGGGCTTAATCCTCCTGAATTTTACAAGGAAATGTGGAACACTATCCTTTCTGGCAAAGTTTTTCGTGCTGTTACTCCTAATAGAAAAAAGGATGGTGAGATATTTCATGTGGATTTAAAAATTATACCTGTTAAACTTCCTGGAGGAGAACTTAAGTTTGTTGCTGTTGCAGAGGATATTTCAGAGAAGATGAAACTCTCTGAGAGAGTTCAGGAATTACAGAACTTTGATGCCCTTACAGGACTGCTCAATATGAACGGATTTTCAGCAAATATATCTCAACATCTTCAGGAAACATCAAGGCTCGGGCTTTTAATCTTAATTGATATTTATGACATGACATATATAAACAAAATTCTTGGTATATCAAACGGTGATAGGTTATTGCAGGAATTTGCAGAGAGACTTAAAAAGACCTTTGGAGACACCGAATTTGTCGCAAGAATAGGTGCAGATACCTTTGGAATCTATTTAGTAACAGAGAGCTCTGATGATCTTTATAAAGCCTACTCTAAAATTTATGGATTAAACAATGCAGTCTTTAAAATTAATGAAAAAACAATTTCTGTGAACATAAATGCAGGAATTACCATTTTTCCAAAAGATGGGAAAAACTTTAAAATCCTCTATGAACGAGCAGATATTACTCTACAACAGTCAAAGAAAATGGGTCCTGGTCATATTCAGTTTTTTGATCCTGTGATTGAAGATGAGGCAGAAAAGCTCTGGGATGTATTTTATCTTGTTAAGAAAGCTAAAGAGGAGAATCTCTTTAGATTTTACTATCAGCCCTATTATTATGCTGATACATTAGAGATAGCAGGTTTTGAAGCTTTGGTTAGAATAATTGATAAAGAGGGAAAGCTTTACACTCCTAATGTTTTTATAGATTATTTAGAAAACAGTCAATATCTTGAATTTTTTGAGCAGTGGGCAATTTCAGAGGTAAAGGAAAAAATAAAGAAGTGGAATAAGAGGATATCTCTAAACATATCAGGCAGAACTTTTAGTAATCCCCTTTTTTCGGTAGTTATTTCTGAAATTAATTCACAGCTAAGAGATAAGCTTACCATCGAGATCACCGAGCGACTTTTTATAAAAAATCCAGAATATGCCATTCAAATTCTCTTAGATATAAAACGTATGGATAGCCCACCTCAAATTGCAATGGATGACTTTGGCACAGGATATTCTTCAATTGTTTATCTCAAGGATTTGCCAATTGACATCATAAAAATTGATAGAAGTTTTACTAAGGATATGATGAGTGATAAGAAAAGTTTAGTAATTGTTCAGACAATCATAAATCTTGCAAAAAGACTAAAAAAAATCGTCCTTGTTGAGGGAGTTGAGACTGAAGAACAATTCGATATTGTAAAAAATTTTGGATGTGATTTAGTTCAGGGATATCTCTTCTCAAAGCCTCTTCCAGAGGAAGAGATTGAAAAGTTGTTAATCAATAATTGAAAATTTTGTTTGTACATTAGATTTATAAAACTATGGATTTTTTACGAGCGAGTTAATATTTTTAAATTTCATAAGAGTTTTTTTATTGACTTTATTAGTTTATCCAAGGTTTGAAGAAGGATAAAGACTTTCGAATTTTGCCATTATCTGTCAATTACTTGACCTTGCAGTACATTAAATATTCAATATTACCCTTTTGCCCTTTTACGGGTGATTCAATAACTCCTATGACCTCGAGGTTAATCTCTTTCATAAAAGCTTCGATTTTATTTACTGCGCGAGTTCTTTTTTCTCTATCTTTCACAATCCCTCCTTTTTCAACCTCTCCTTTTCCCACTTCGAATTGAGGCTTGATAAGTGAGACGATCTCTCCAGTTGTTTTCAAAAATTCCAAAGTCTTTGGAATAACAAGGGTGAGAGATATGAAAGAAACATCAACGACTGCAATGTCGATAGGTTCTGGTATTTTATCCTTTTCCATGTATCTTATGTTTGTTCTTTCTATAGGAATAACTCTTGGATCGTTTCTTAACTTCCAAGCCAACTGACCATATCCTACATCAACTGCGTAAACTCTTTTTGCTCCCTGTTGAAGAAGACAGTCTGTAAATCCTCCGGTGCTTGCACCCACATCAAGAGCAACTTTATCCTTTACATTTATTCCAAATCTTTGAATTGCTGCCTGAAGTTTCAGCCCTCCACGACTTACATAGGGAAGAATTTCTCCACATAGCTTTATTTCAGAATTTTCATCTACTAAAGTTCCCGGTTTTTCAATTTTTTGTCCATTTACGATCACTTTTCCCTCAAGTATCAAAGCTCTGGCTTTTTCCCTGCTTTCTGTTAATCCCTTTTTTTGGAGAAGCTGGTCAAGACGAATTTTCACTCTAAGAGGTTCTTTTAATGATGTAACTTGCTATTTCTCTTAATGGCTGTGCACTGTGATCAAAAACTTTAAGAGCATCTATGGCACAGTGTATTAGCTCTTTTGCCTTTTCCTTAGATTTCTCTATCCCGAAAACTCGTGGATATGTCATTTTCCCTCTTTCGATATCAGAGCCCTTAGGCTTTCCCATTTCCTCAGTTTTTCCTTCTATGTCAAGAATATCATCTACTATCTGAAATGCAAGTCCAATTGACTCTCCATAGGTTTCAAGGCGATTTATCAAATCTTCAGATGCTTCTGCAAGTATCGCACCTATTTTTACAGAAGCTTTTATCAATGCAGCAGTTTTTTTTAGGTGAATAAATTGAACTATCTCAGCATCAGGCTCAGCACCCTCTGAAATAAGATCAAGTGCCTGTCCAGCTACCATTCCTCTAAGTCCAGAGGCATGAGAAATTTCTGAGATAACCTTAAGAAGAGCCTCTTTGCTTATCGAAGCGTAGTTAGGGTTTGAAAGAATAGTAAAAGCCTCAGTAAGCAGTCCATCTCCAGCAAGAATGGCTATCCCTTCTCCAAAGACTTTATGATTAGTAGGTTTTCCACGCCTTAGGTCATCATTATCCATTGCTGGAAGGTCATCATGTATTAAAGAATAAGTATGAATAAACTCAATTGCTGCGGCATAAGGAGTTATATCGTTCTGCCCTCCACAAGCTTCGTAGGATGCCAATGCAAGGATAGGTCTTAACCTTTTTCCTCCTGCAGTTAGGGAATATGTTACCGAATTATGGAGAATCTCTGGACGAATAGGATCATTGAAATAAGATAAGATAAAGTTTTCAATCTTATTTCTCTTTTCTTCAATGTATTTTTTTAAATCAAGCTCTATTCCCATTCAATAGTTCCAGGAGGTTTGGAGGTTATGTCATAGACCACTCTGTTTACGCCCTTTACTTCGTTGATTATCCGATTCGAAAGCCTTTCGAGTAAATCGTGGGGAAGCTTAACCCAATCTGCTGTCATTCCATCTAAGCTGTGAACTGCTCTTATTGCTATTACATATTCATAGGTTCTTTCATCTCCCATTACTCCCACTGTTTTAATTGGAAGCAAAACTGCAAAAGACTGCCAAAGCTTTTTATACCATCCTGACCCTTTTATCTCCTCAAGCACTATTTTATCAGCCTGTCTCAATATATCAAGCCTTTCTCTTGTAACCTCACCTATGCACCGAATTGCAAGACCAGGGCCAGGAAAGGGATGTCTATACAAAATTTCATCTGTAATGCCGAGTTCTTTGCCAAGCTTTCTTACTTCGTCCTTAAAGAGTTCACGTAAAGGTTCAATTAGCTTTAATTTCATTCTTTTCAGAAGTCCGCCCACATTGTGATGACTTTTTATGGTGGCGGAAGGACCTTTAAATGATATGCTTTCTATCACATCTGGATAAAGAGTACCCTGGGCGAGAAATTTAACGCTTTTAAGTTTTTTTGCCTCTTCCTCAAAAATCTTTATAAACTCTCCGCCTATTATTTTCCTCTTTCTTTCAGGGTCTTTTACTCCCTTTAGTTTTGATAAAAATCTATCTGATGCATCAATAACGCGCAAATTTATGTGGAAATTATTCCTTAGCATCTCTTCAACCCTTTCACGCTCACCTGCCCTAAGAAGTCCATTATCAACAAAAATACAGGTAAGAGCGTCTCCAATTGCCCTATGAACAAGTACTGCTGTTACAGTGGAATCTACACCTCCACTTAATGCACAAACTACACCGTGTTTACCTACTTTTTTTCTTATCTCCTCTGTCTCTCTCTCAATAAAGGAATGCATGTTCCAAGTTCGTTTAGAGTGGCATATTTTAAATACAAAATTTTCAAGAATCTTTTTTCCTTCCTCAGTGTGAACCACTTCAGGATGAAATTGAAGAGCAAAAAGTTTCCTCTCTCTGTGAGCCATAGCAGCGTATGGAGAGTTTTCAGTGTGTGCAAGTCTTACAAATCCTTCTGGCATTTTGTCAATTTTATCGGCATGACTCATCCAAACAACCGTTTCTTCCTTTAAATTTGCAAATAAATCCTCAAAGTCATCAATGCGAAGAATAGCTTTTCCATACTCTCTTTTTTCTGCTTTCGAGACTTTACCTCCTAGTAAGTAGGTTATAAGCTGCATACCATAGCAAATACCGAGAATTGGTATATTGAGATCAAATATTTTCTTATCTATCGTGGGTGCGTCTTTTTCAAAAACACTTGCAGGACCTCCTGAAAGAATAATCCCTTTTAGACTTCTCTTTTCTATCTCTGAAAAAGGAGCATTACAGGGAATTATTTCAGAGTAAACACTCATTTCCCTTATTCTTCTTGCAATTAACTGGGTGTACTGTGAACCGAAGTCTATTACAAGTATTTCATCCATATCAGTCCTCAACCCAGTAATTGGGAGATTCCCTTGTTATAGTCACGTCATGGACATGACTTTCTCTTAGTCCTGCATTGGTTATTTTGATAAATCTTGCCTTAGTGCGTAACTCTTCAAGGTTTCTACATCCGCAGTAACCCATTCCAGACTTTAATCCTCCTACCAACTGAAGCACGCTTTTAGCAAGAGGCCCTCTATAGGGAACTCTTCCTTCAACTCCTTCTGGTACAAGTTTGTCTGGTGAGAGTGTTTCCTGTCTGTATCTATCCCTTGAACCACTCTGCATTGCACCAATTGAGCCCATTCCTCGATAGGTCTTATAACTTCTTCCCTGATATAAAATAATCTCACCTGGTGCTTCATCTGTTCCAGCAAAGAGACTTCCAATCATAACGCAACTTGCTCCTGCTGCTAATGCTTTTGTAATATCTCCTGAGTATTTAATCCCTCCATCTGCTATTAGAGGAATGCCATACTTTGATGTCACAGAATAACAGTTCATAATTGCTGTGAGCTGAGGCACACCTGCACCAGCAACAATTCTTGTGGTACAGATTGAGCCTGGTCCAATACCAATTTTAACAGCATCTGCTCCTGCTTCTATTAGTTCCTGAGCAGCTTCTGCTGTGGCTATATTTCCTGCTACAATATCTATATCAAATCTTCTCTTCAGCTCTTTTAGAGTCTCTATTACGCCCTTGCTATGACCATGGGCTGTATCAATTACAATAGCATCCACGCCCGCTTTTATTAGGAGTTCAGCCCTGTAAATAGCTGGCTCTCCAACACCAATTGCAGCAGCAACTCTGAGCCTTCCAATGCTATCTTTACAGGCATTAGGATATTTTTTCCTTTTTTCTATGTCTTTTATTGTAATTAAACCTTTGAGATTAAAATCTTCATCTACAATGGGAAGTTTTTCAATTTTATATCTATGTAAAATCTCCTGCGCTTCCTCAAGATTTATGCCTACTGGAGCTGTGATTAGCCTTTCTTTGGTCATTACCTCTTCTACTTTTCTTGTAAAATCTCTTTCAAACTTCAAATCTCTATTTGTGATTATTCCTACAAGTTTTCCATTTACAGTTACAGGAACTCCAGAAATTCTATACCTCTCCATCAGTCCTAAAGCCTCGGAAAGAGGAGCATCAGGAGAAATAGTGATGGGATCTACTATCATTCCACTTTCAGATTTTTTAACCTTATCTACTTCTAATGCCTGCTTTTCCGGTGACATATTCCGGTGAATAACGCCTATACCTCCTTCTCTTGCAATTGCTATGGCAAGATTAGCATCAGTAACCGTATCCATAGCAGCTGAAACAATCGGAATATTCAATTTTATTTGTGGGGTAAAATCTGTTGTTACATCTACCTCAGAAGGAACAATATCTGATTTTGCTGGAACAAGTAAAACATCATCAAATGTTAAACCCAATGGAATATCACTTTCCCTCATCTTATACTCCTTTGCTAAATTTATTTAAAGCCTTCAACTTCTGTTATAATTTCTTAGATGCGCCTGTAGCTCAGGGGACAGAGCGTGGGGCTCCGGACCCCAAGGTCGGAGGTTCAAATCCTCTCAGGCGCATTAAACCTTTGTAAGTAGATGACCGAGCTTCTCCTTTTTAGTTTTCAGATAACACTTATTTCTATCATTAGGCTGTACCTCAATTGGAACTCGCTCCACAACCTTTAATCCATATCCCTCAAGCCCGATGATTTTCCTAGGATTATTAGTCATAAGTCTCATTTTTTTTATACCAAGATCTACGAGAATCTGAGCACCGATTCCATAATCTCTCAAATCAGGCTTAAAGCCTAGTTTAATATTTGCCTCAACTGTGTCACAACCCTTTTCTTGAAGTTCATATGCCTTTAATTTGTTCAAAAGCCCTATACCCCGACCTTCCTGCCTCATATAAAGAAGCACTCCCTTTCCAGCTTCGTTAATCATCTCTAAGGCTCTATGAAGCTGAGAACCGCAGTCGCATCTCTTTGAAAGAAATACATCTCCAGTCAAACACTCAGAATGAACTCTCACAAGAACTTCATCGTTTGATGATATCTGTCCCTTTACTAACGCAAGATGAACTTTGTCATCTATTAATGTGGTGTATGCAATTGCCTTAAACTCTCCGTAGTCTGATGGCAACTGAACAGTAGCAACTCTTCTTACCAATGTTTCTGTTCTCATTCTGTATCTGATTAAATCTTTAATAGTTAAAATCTTAAGTCCGTGTTTTTTTGCAAATTCCATTAGCTGAGGCACTCTTGCCATTGTGCCATCATCGTTCATTATTTCGCATATAACTCCTGCTGGATAGAGACCTGCAAGTCTTGAAAGGTCAACAGCAGCTTCTGTATGTCCAGCTCTTTTCAATACTCCGCCTTTCTGCGCCTTTAGAGGAAAAACATGTCCTGGTTTAATGAGGTCTTCAGGTTTTGTTTTTGGGTTAATGGCAGTAAGAATTGTAACAGCTCTGTCATGGGCTGAAATTCCTGTGGTTACTCCCTTTCTCGCTTCAATAGATACGGTAAAAGCTGTTTGATGGGGCGTTTCATTTAAATCAACCATCATCGGAAGCTTGAGTTCTTCAACTCTCTCAGGAGTAAGAGACAAACAAATTAGACCTCTTGCATATTTTGCCATAAAATTTATTGCTTCAGGAGTTACTTTTTCCGCTGCAATGAAGAGATCACCCTCATTTTCCCTGTCTTCATCGTCCACAATTATTATCATCTTGCCCTGACTTACATCTTCTAAAACTTCTTCAGTGGTATTAAATTTAAACTCATCCTTCTTAGAACTCACTTTTAACCTCCCGGGTTTAGTAAGGAAATTGCTTAATTTTTAATATATCAAAAGATTCAGATATTTTTCCAAAAAAATATAGAGCTATCAAATTTGCCGATAGAAAATTTTAAAATCTAATGTCAGGCACGCTTAGACCCAACTTCATCACTAAGAACTTAAAAACTACTGTAAATCAATAAGTTATCATCTACAAATTAGTCTACATGCCCTCTAAGCTATTTTTAAACCATCTGATTTTCCTCTAACTGTCTATATTTTCCTCCTCCCTTGTTATCTCATTTGCGAATCTAATCATCTCTCTTCGTTCTGCTCTATTCTTGCAATTAGAACCTCTCCCCTTTCTTTCATTACGAGGCTTCTCTTTTTATGTCATTGCGAGGAGCATAAGCGACGAAGGGATCTCATTCCGTTGGTATTTGAGACTGCCACGGCCACTTCGTGGCCTCGCAGTGACAAAAGAAGGATGTCATTGCGAGCGTCAGCGAAGCAATCTGGTCGTTGCATCTTTGTAGGCTTTACATAGAGACTGCTTCGGGACATCCAGTCCCTCGCAGTGATAGAAAGAGACCGCCACGGCCACTTCGTGGTCTCGCAGTGACATGTGGGGGGTGTCAGAGACTGCTTCGCCTCATCGAGTGACTCGCAGTGACAAAATGCATACGCTTAGTTTTCAGAGATCCCCTTCCTGCCTTTATTCTCTCCCTCGCAGGTCACTCAATCCTTTATCAATCTTAATAGAATCAAGATAGAATCAAGTCTTTTGTTAATCGTGATACACTTCACAGCAGAAAGAATTATAAGCAAATACAATGGATTAAGGTTATAAATCAAAGGAGAGAGTATTCATTTTTTTGATTCATGTTTTGAAAGTAAGAGATTTTTGATATTAGTTAACAAAGTAAAAGAAAATTTGGTTTGAAAAGTGTAAAAGTTATTAGACTATATTGAGTGGGTAAGGAAGATATAAGCTTCTGAAATATTTAGTTTTTTGAATAAAAACTGATATTTAGTGCCTCAGAATATCCAGTGCGCACCCCAAATTACATTCTCTCTGGAGCTTTGACTCCAAGCATTCTTAAACCATGCCTAAGAACAATCATAATACCTTTGCAAAGGGCAAGCCTTGTATGGGTTAGGTCTTCATCTTCTGATATAACCCTATACTTGTGATAATAGCTGTGAAATAGGGATGCTAATTCCTGAAGATAAAAGGTTATTCTGTGGGGTTCTCTAAAATGGACAGATAGTTCAAAAATCATCGGATATTGCAGAAGTTTTTTTATTATTTTTAATTCGTCCTCATTAAAAAGTTCGCCTATAAACTCTTTAACACTGCCTTTTTCTGCCTTTGCAAATATGCTATTAATCCTTGCATGGGCGTATTGCACATAAAAAACAGGGTTTTCGTGGGATTGCTTTTTTGTAACCTCCACATCAAACTCAAGATGGCTGTCATGCCTTCGAGTAAGAAATATAAATCTTGTTGTATCTGCTCCTATTTCATCCATTAAATCTCTAAGAGTAACAAAAGTGCCTGCCCTTTTTGACATTTGAAAAGGTTTTCCTTCTTTAAGAAGATTAACCATCTGAACTAAAAGTATTTTTATCTGGGAAGGACTCATTCCAAGTGCCTGAACTGCTGCTTTTACCCTCGGAATATATCCATGATGGTCTGCTCCCCAAATGTTTATTAATTCATCGTAACCTCTGTCAATTTTGTTTTTGTGATAGGCAATATCTGAAGCAAAATAGGTGTAAGTACCGTCACTTTTTATAACAACTCGGTCTTTGTCATCTCCAAAAGAGGTTGAACGAAACCACAATGCTCCATCCTTTTCATAAATATATCCAGCCTCTTTAAGATTAATAAGTGCTCGTTGAACTTCACCGGTATGATAAAGTTTCTTCTCGCTAACCCAGCTATTAAACTCTACACCGAATTCTTCAAGATCAGTTCTTATTTCCTTAAGAATTTTTTGGTAGGAAAACTCTATTAAAAAAGGTCCTATTTCTTCAAAGCTTTTATTCTTTATTCCGTCACCATAGGTTTTATAAATTTCCTCTGCAAGGTCGAATATGTAATCACCTTTATAACAATCCTCTGGCATTTGAACTTCCTTTCCAAAAAGCCTTTCTAAGGCATAGTAAACACTCAATCCGAGGAGCTCAACCTGTCTACCCGCATCATTTATATAGTATTCGGTAGAAACTTCATATCCTGCTTCCCTTAGTATATTGGCTAAGGCTGAACCAATTGCAGCTCCTCTACCGTGTCCAAGATGTAAAGGACCTGTAGGATTAGCACTAACAAATTCAATCTGTACCTTTTGACCATTACTTAACTTTTGTCTTAAAAACTCCTCTTCTTTATGTAAGAGTTCAGAGAATTTTGAAAGTACAAACTCTCTTTTGAATTTAAAATTTATAAATCCTGGACCTGCAACGCTTACTTCTTCAAAAAATTCTCCATCCAAAGCCAAAATTATCTCCTCTGCTACTGCTCTCGGATATTTCTTTAAATGTTTAGCCAGTTCCATTGCAATAGGAGTACTTAAATCTCCAAAGGCTTCGTTTTTTGGAATTTCCACCTCAATAGATACATCCGCGGGATAATTTAATTTTTTTAGTGCCTCGTCTATTTTTATTATCAGATTTTTATGCATAAGAATTTTAAATATATCTCATATTTTTAAGGGAAGTCAATTTAAATTAAACTGTCGCACCATTCCCGTGCATTTTGAAATAACTTTAGCCAAGGAGATGCCTTAAGCTTTCTCCATTTTTTAGGAATCCAGGGCCATTGCCACAATAGAAATGCTCTTTCTGGATGAGGCATCATGGCAAGATGACGGCCGTCTTCAGTACAAAGAGCAGTAATACCTAAAGGAGAGCCATTTGGATTAAATGGATAGATTTCTGTAGGCGTGCCTTCATCATCAACATATCTAATTGGCGCAAGATTTTTCTGGAGAACCAATTTCATTACGTCCTCATCAGGAAAATAGGCTCTTCCCTCTCCGTGAGCTATCCATACACCAAAAGTTGAACCTTCCATTCCCTTAAGCATAATTGATGGAGATGGAAGAATCTTTACAGTTGCCCAACGAGATTCAAATCTACCTGATCTATTCCAGATAAAACGGGGTTGCCTTATGTCTTCAATTCCTGCCCACGGAATCCATCCTAAAAGCGCCATTAACTGACAACCATTGCAAACACCCAAGCTGAATGTGTCTTTTCTTAAATAAAACTTCTCAAATTCGTTTTTTAAATGGGAAAATCTTATGCATCCA
Source organism: uncultured Nitrospiraceae bacterium (assembly GCA_937139565.1). Lineage (GTDB taxonomy): Bacteria > Nitrospirota > Thermodesulfovibrionia > Thermodesulfovibrionales > Thermodesulfovibrionaceae > Thermodesulfovibrio. Next base: position 26,150 of record CAKZQH010000010.1, read on the forward strand.
GCCCATCCTTTTGCTGAATCAAGAACATCTGCAAAACTAAATCCACCAACAAAGGCAATACCTTTGAAATCTTTTAGGCTTATTTTTTTATCTATGAGGTCCTGCATACATACATCCCAAGCCTCGAAACCAGCCAGATAAAAAGCTGCTGCCATTTCTCTGTCACCGTTACTCCCTTCTTCTCGCAGAATTGCTATTTTGGGCTTAGTATCTTTTTTAATAAAAACAGAGGGAGTTTTTTCTGGTACATAGGTAAGTCTATAGGAGGGATATGTTCTTCTGCGCAGGGTCTCTCTTTCTTCATCAACACACTCTGGATTCGCCTGTAGTCTGTCAAGCTGGTAACTAGTCTCTTCCCACAATTGAAGAAGTTTTCTTGTGCTTTCTTCATAGATTGTTTCTTTTTTGTAATTGATTAAAAATTTATCCTCACTGGTTGTTTCTGCCAGTTCATAAATGGGAACTCTATACTCCTGAGAAAGCTTTTTTACCCTTTCTAATTTTCTCTTTTCTACCTCTATTAACAGACCGGGCTCTTCACTAAAAAGCTCTGCTATAGCTCCATGTTTCGAAGGTTTAAGGAAAACATTCATACCACAAACACCTGCAAATGCCATCTCAAGAAGGGCTGTAATTAATCCTCCATCAGATATGTCATGACCTGCAGAGATTAAATTTTTTTCTAAAAGCGCCTGTATTAAATTAAAACTCCTTTTAAGAAGTTTCCAATCATCAAGATCAGGACATTCATTGCCTAACTGCTCAAAGCATTGCGCAAGAGCTGTTGCACCGAGTCTCCTTTTTCCAGGAGAAAGATCAATATGAAGAATCACACTTTCTCCTGGATATTTTATATCCGGAGTTACTACCTTATTTATATCAGGGCAGGGTGCATAAGCTGAGATTACAAGAGTTCCAGGAGATTTAACAACTTCCAGTCCTTCTTTAGTTTTCACCTTTGCAGCCATGGAAAGGGAATCCTTTCCGCCGTCTATAGCAATGCCGAGTTTAATCATTAAATCAGCCATAGCCTCAGCAGCTCTATAAAGTCTCACACCTTCTCCTGGAAGTTTTGCAGCCCACATCCAATTGGCAGAGCATTTTATGTCTTCCAAAGATGTAAGTTTAGCCCAAACAATATTTGTCAAAGCCTCAGTTACCGAAAGTCGAGCCATTGCTTCTGGGCTTATCAAACCCTTTATAGGTTGCTCTCCTACTGCATGGGCAATGCCTTTTTTGTCAAAGTATCCTTGCGCCACAACACAAAGATCTGAAACTGTAAGTTGCAAAGGACCTGCACATTGCTGTCTTACAATAAGTCCTGTTACTGAACGATCAACTTTGTTTGTAAGAAATCTTTTTGACCCAACTGATAGCAACCTAAGCACTCGACTTAGAGCCTCATCTATTGTTAAATTTTTGTCCAATTGGAGAGGTTTAAGTTTTCTATCAAGGCTTTCCAGTTTAAATTCTTTCTTTGGAATTTCTCCAAGAACATCCTTAAGGTTAAAATCTACAGCCTTTGTACCATCTTTACTATCATAAACTACCAATTTGCCATCCCCTGTAACTTCTCCTATAATTGACCAAGGCAGCCGCTCTCTTTCACAAATAGAGCTAAATAAAGTGACCGATTCTTTTTTTAGAAGAAGAGCATCATTTTCCTGATATTCGGCGCCCCAAATTTCAAGCACAGAGAGAGTTTCATCACCGACAATTACCTTTCGTATGTCAATTTTTGCGCCTTCCGGATACACTAGCTCTTTCACCACATTACAGTTTCCACCAGCGCCTTGATCATGAATGCTAACAATTGGATTTTTGTTGCCAAGCTCTACACAGGCACGCACAACCCTGTTAAGCTTATTCTCCATTTCTGCATCGCCCCGTTGGACAGCGTTAAAATCAAGCTCTTCACTTAGTTCTCCCGAAACCACCGAGGATGCTGCACCACCTCCCATTCCAATTCTATATGCAGGACCACCTATCTTAACTACATACATTCCCTTTCTCGGCGAATCCTTTTCAATATGCCTTGAATCTATCTGACCTATGCCACCAGTAAACATTATGGGTTTTATCCATTCAACTCTTTCATTGTCACTTAACCTCATTCCAAAGGAACGAATAAATCCAGCAATTAAGGGCTCTCCAAATTTATTCCCATAGTCTGATGCTCCGTTACTTGCTTCTATGGCTATCTGAAGGGGTTTGGCTAAGTTTTGGGGATAATTAAAGGATTTATTTTCCCAAGGAAGTTCATAATTGGGAATATAAAGATTTCCTACACAATAGGCTGCTGTTCCTGCAATGGTGAGCGCACCTTTTCCTGTGGCATGGACATCACGAATTCTACCTCCTGTACCTGTTTCTGCTCCTGGAAATGGAGCAACACCTGTTGGAAAATTGTGGGTCTCTGCAGTAAAGATAATATGATTAAGCTGTCGTTTTACCTCAAAGGAAGATGCATTGCCAGGTTCTGATGGTTTTAAATAACCTATTTTCTCTCCATAAATAGCGCTTGAATTATCCTTGAAGGCTATCACTGAATTTTTAGTATTTCTTTTAAGTGGTTCTTTAACAATGTCAAAAAGTGACCTGGAAACTCTCTTTCCATCTATAATAAGATCTCCCCTAAAAAACCAGTGTCTTGAGTGTTCACTATTTGATTGGGCAAGGTCAAAACATTCTACATCAGTTGGATTTCTCCTCAGGTGATCTCTAAAGAGTTTCAGATAAAAATCAATGTCCCATTCATCCCATCCTAATCCTAACTCATTGTTTATTCTTTCAAGGGCAACTCGACCTTCCTCAATAACGGGAACTATCCTTACTGGCTTTGGCTCTATGGTTAAAGCAAAATCTTCAAGAGGTTTTTCATAGAAACACTCTGTCATCCTGTCGTGGATTATATTTAAAAAATCTCTCACTGGGAAATCGTCTATCTTAGGTACAAGTTTATATCTTCTTGAACGCTCAACTCTCTTAATATTCTTTATCCCAATTGAATGAAAAATAGATACAGCACAGGTTGACCAGGCTGTTGAAAAATTAAGACGAGGACCAACTTCAAATACCATTCCATCTTCAGTTGAAAGAAAACTTTCCGATGAAAAATTATGAGGCTCAAAGGTTTCTGAAAGAAGCCATTTAATTATTCTCTCCTGTTCTTTATCAATAGAAGATGTGCTGAGTATGTTATAGCAAAATTCAGTAGCTATGTCTTTTATTCGGCTACAAATTTCCTTCTGAACCTTTTTAAGGAGCTCCTTTTTCTTATAATCAGATAAAGCACCCTTTCTGTAAAACCTAATTATCACTCTCTATTTTCCTTTATTATCATTTTTCCCTCTGCCTCAGCTAATGTTTCTCCATGAGAATTAGTTATTTTTGCCCTCGATTGAATTAACTTTGATTTTAAATGAGTTGCAGTGGCTTCTACAAGTATTTTTTCTCCAGGTGAGGCTTCCTTTCTAAATCTAATCTTTAATTCAGCAGTAACCGTATTGTAACCTAAGGAATTTGCAGCATATACGCAGGCTTCATCAAGCAAGCAAGAGAGAATTCCACCGTGAATTATTCCACTCCAACCTTGATATTCATGAGAGAGTATTATCTCACATGAGGCATAGCCTTCTTTATAGTTAAATACCGCCTTTAACCCTTTTGGATTTTCCCTTCCGCAAACAAAGCAGTAATCATCGGTTTTCATCATTTGTTCATCATCTCGAGAAATTCTTTGTTTGATTTGGTTCCTTTAAGTTTACTAAGCAAAAACTCCATCGCTTCTATCGGGCTAAGGGTGCTCAGTACCTTTCTCAATATCCATACTTTATTTAAAACATCAGGCTTAACAAGAAGTTCTTCCTTTCTTGTTCCAGAGGCACCAATATCAATGCTTGGGAAGATTCTTTTATCAGCAAGTTTTCTGTCTAAATGGACTTCCATATTACCTGTTCCCTTAAACTCTTCGAAAATCACATCATCCATTCTGCTTCCAGTTTCTACAAGAGCTGTGGCTATAACTGTGAGAGAACCACCTTCTTCAATATTTCTTGCTGTCCCAAAAAATCTCTTTGGTCTCTGTAATGCTGTTGCTTCCAGACCACCTGAAAGAACCTTTCCAGAAGCAGGAGTAATGGCATTATAGGCCCTTGCAAGCCTTGTGAGGCTATCAAGAAGAATAACCACATCAACTCCCTCCTCTACAAGTCTTTTTGCTCGCTCAATTACCATTTCTGAGACCTGACAGTGTCTCTGTGCTGGTTCATCAAAGGTAGAACTTATAATTTCAGCTCCTGTAACCTGTCGCTTCCAGTCTGTCACTTCCTCTGGTCTTTCGTCTATTAGCAAAATTATTAGATATATTTCTTTATGGTTTTTCTTAATTGCCTTAGCAATTGACTGTAAAAGCATGGTCTTACCAGTTCGAGGTGCAGCAACAATTAACCCTCTTTGTCCCTTTCCAACAGGAGTTAGCAAATCCATTACTCGAGTTGAATAGTCAGACGGATTGTATTCAAGGTTAATCTTTTCTGTTGGATAATAGGGAGTAAGATTATCAAAAAGCGGTCTTACAATACTTTCTTCAACTTGCTTTCCGTTTATTGTTTCAACTTTAAGTAAAGCAAAGTATCTTTCATTTTCTTTTGGTGGTCTTATCTGTCCTGTGATTAAATCTCCAGTTCTAAGACCAAACTTTCTTATCTGAGAAGGAGAAACATAAATATCATCGGGACTTGGCAGATAACTATAATCAGGACTTCTTAAAAAACCAAATCCTTCAGGAAGTATTTCAAGAACACCAGAGCCATAGACAGTTCCTATCTTTTCAATCTGACTCTGCAGAATTGCAAAAATTAAATCCTGTTTTTTAAGGGATGTGGCATTTTCAATGTTGAGATCACTTGCCATTTCAAGAAGATCAGCTATTTTTTTCTGCTTCAACTCAGAAATAGAAATGGGGATACTATTATTTTCCATAAGTTTTAACCTCGAAAATTTGGATTTTTAAAAGGATTTTTTTCACTTTATAAAGTTGAGATAATTTAATTTTCTCCAACAAAAAAAATTCTTTACCCCTTCAGGAGGGCAAACATTGACATATTTAAGATTACAAAATCTGTAAAATTTTGTCAATGCCTTGTCCTCTTCAAAATATCAATTCGAATAAAGATGGAGTTCCTATATATTTTTTCTAAATCTTGACATATTTCCTAAAGTAAAGTAATACTCTATTTCATGCCACTTAAAAGTTTTTTAGCCATCATATATACCACAATTCTAACCATTTCAGCCTTGCATATGCCTCAACCGCTGCTTCCGCTCCTAAGTAACATCTTCGGAGTAGAAATGGATACAATCTCCCTTGTAATGAGTGCAACCTTTATTCCCCTTACTATAATACCTATTGTTTCAGGAATTATTTTAAATTTTCTTCCGCCTAAATGGGTAATTTTTATTGCTGCTTTGGTGCACTGCTTTGTGGTGCTTGCTATATCGATGACTGAACAGGTTCAATATGTTATTTTGCTTCGCTTTATAGAAGGCTTCATGATTTCTTTTATACTTACAGCAAATACCACATACATTGCCCTTACAGCTAAAAAAGAAAAGATTCAGTTTTACATGTCCTACTACATAGCATTTACAACTATTGGAGGACTTCTTGGAAGAGTCATAGGAAGTACCATCGCAACCTATCTCGGATGGAAGGCCTGTTTTCAAATTATGTCAGCAAGTCTTTTGATTGTGCTTCCAGTGGTATATATGTTTCTTGAGGACATAAAAAATCCTAAGTCTGAACAATCCTATTTCCCTCTAAAAGGTCTGCTACAGATTCTTTTTGATAGAACAAACAGTAAAATTTATCTTAATGTATTTTGCCTTTTTTTCGTGTTCACTGGTATAACCAATTTCTTACCCTTCAGAATAAAAAGTCTCTTCGCAGAAAGTAGCGAGATGACCATAGGATTGCTTTACTCAGGCTACATTACAGGCATTGTCATATCATTTATTGCCACTAAGATTATTAAAATCTTGGGCAGTGAAAAAAAGACTATCATCTACGGACTTTCTGTATATGCTCTTTTTTTATGCATGTTTGTAATACCCAATATTACATTAATTTTTGTTGTAATGTTTGGTTTTTGCTCAGGAATGTTTCTTGTCCATTCTGTTTCATCGGGCTATTTAAATAAATTAGCAAAAAGGGAAAAAAGTCTTGTAAATGGTGCCTACATATCTATTTATTATTCGGGTGGAGTTCTTGGTTCCTATTTACCAGGTATTGTTTATAAAAATTTCGGGTGGCATATGTTTATTTTCACTCTTTTAGTTGTTATTTCTATTGGCATTTTCTCAATCTTTAGACTATCAAACCGTGCTTGATTGCATAGTTTATTATCTCTGCATTGTTCTGAAGCCCGAGTTTTTCAAGAATCCTTGCCCTATAAGTACTCACTGTTTTAATGCTTATTGAAAGCTCTTTTGAAATTTCCATCAGGCTCTTTCCTTGGGCTATCATTAGAAAAACCTGAAACTCCCTATCTGAAAGAGATTCGTGTGGATAAAGATGTTCGGTTTTGTCAAAATAGTAAAGTATTTTCTCAGAAAAGCTCTCTGGAACATATTTACCACCTTTTACAACTGTTTCTATCGCCTTTGTAAGTTCTTCCGGATCAACAGATTTTGTAAGATAACCTGAAGCCCCGCATTTTAAAGCTCTTATAGCATATTGTTCCTCTGGATACATGCTTAACATCAATATTTTCACGTCCTTAAAATCTGTTCTTATTTTCTTTAATGTCTCTATACCATTCATATCTGGCATTGCTATATCAAGAAATATTAGGTCAATTTTTTCCTTTGAAAGCAAATCCAGCGCCTTTATTCCACTATTTGCTTCCATACATTCTTCAATGAAGGGAATATCAAGTAAAATCTCTCTTAATCCCTTTCTAAAAAGTGTATGGTCATCAACGATTAATACTTTAATTTTTTTGTTCATTGTTTTTTATTGGAACCGAAATTATAACCTCTGTTCCACCCTCTGATGCTCTTCTTATATCAATAGTTCCATTTATAGAATATGCTCTTTCTCTCATAGCCATTAATCCAAATGAATCAGGACTTTTGATTTTTTCTTCAGATATACCCACCCCATTATCTTTAACACTAAGCAAAATGCTTCCATTGGACTTAAATATCTTAACATTTACCTCAGTGGCATTAGAATGTCTTGCTATGTTGGTGAGCGCTTCCTGAAATATTCTAAATAGAGCAAGTGATACTTCCTTCGATAAATCCAGAGAATCATCGGTCAAGTCCAAGTTGAATGTCAAGGATGTATTTCGGGAGTACTCTTTTATCTGCCATTTTATTGCATCCTGAAGGTTAAGATAGTCAATAAGAGATGGTCTAAGCCTATTTGAGATATTCTGAACTTCTCTAATAAGAGCATTAACAATACTTATTGATTCGTCTAATTTAGCTTTTAGGGATTCATCGAAAATACGCTTCTTAATCCAGGAAAGAGATAGTTTTAAGGCTGTAAGTGATTGCCCTAATTCATCGTGAATTTCCTTTGCTATTTCTCTTCTTTCGTTTTCTCTTGCGTTTTGCAAATAAACCGAGAGTTTACGAAGAGCTTCCTTAGATTTTCGGAGTTCTTCCTCGATTTTTTTTCTGTAAGTTATGTCTCTTCCTATTGTTTTTGTTCTAACAAAATTACCCTTTTCATCAACCTCCACATATACATTTAAAGAAGCGGTAAAAACTGAACCATCTCGCCTCACAAAGTCTCTTTCAACCTGGACAAAACTGTATTTTTCTATGTTTGGAAAAAATTCTGCCTGTGCTTTCTTTGATTCCTCTGTCATAAAGTAGATTATTGGTTTTCCTATAATTTCCTCCTTTTTATATCCAAGCATTCGAGCCTCTGTTTCATTACAATCAATTATGATACCGTTTCTATCAACAGAATGATACATATCTGGTGCATTATCATAAAGATCTCTGTATTTTTCCTCTGAAATTCTTAACTCCCTTTCAATCTTTTTTCTCTTCGATATATTTACTACAAGCACGATTATTACCGCAGAAAGAAAAATAAAACCCGCAACAATGGAAATTAATGTTTTTCTATATTTAATAAAAAAGCTTTCTGGTAAATTAATGACTCTGCTTTCCTTAGGAATTCTTTTAAGCGATACATTAAATCTTTTCAGTTCATTGTAATCAAACATATATTCATTTGGGCTTTCCTTTACTACTGGAATTTCTGCTGGAGTTTTTCCTCTCAGTATTTGAATTCCCAATTCTCCTGCTTTTTTTCCCTGCAGAAAAGCGCTCGTGAGCTTTCCTCCTACAATACCTCTACCAAGATAAAAATCCCAAACGCTGTATATCGGACGACTTGTGTGAGGATAGAGAAGATCCAGGCTTTCTTCATAGGCAAAAAAGTTACCTGTTTTGTCCCTGTTTACAAGTAAGAGTAAAATTATACTCTTAGGAGGAATTTTTTCAACTTCCTTTAGAAGCTCCTTCATCTCCGGATTTTCAAGCATTATAAACTGAACAGTCTTTGAAAATTTAGGTATTATGTCCATAAGTGTTTTTTTCATTGCAAGACCTGTGGTTGTAACATCGTTTATTATGTAAACCCTTTGCGTATCAGGATGTAGGCGAAGAGCTATTTCTATAGTTCCTGCTACATCAGTTTCTTCAGCAACTCCTGTGAACCACTTTCTGTGTTTCTCAATTAAGTTGTCGCTAAAATTATTAATTCCACAGAAAACAACAGGAGTGTTATTAAAAAGTTCTTCATAATATCTCATCGTAAAAAAAAGGGCATCATTGTCTGATACAAAGATTAGGTCAAAATTTTTACCCTTATATTTCTGATTAAAAAGTTTATATATTTTGTCAAAATATTTATCTCCATAAAACCTTTTTGTGTCCATATATTCGATATAAAACTCAGGCTGATTTTCAAGTTGACTGAAAGATTCTTTAATTCCTTTAATTATGTTATCTGTCCAGCTTAAGCCATGATGATAGGAGTTAATTATAAGAACTTTCTTCTTGTTTTCCTCCTTAGCATAAGATGGGCTAAGAAATATGAAAAAACTAAGGATAAATAGAAAAAAATACTTAAACATTCCCTTGTTCTTTAAACCAATCGTTGTATCTTGCTGCTCCTGGAATAATTGAGATTCCGGAAACATCTATGTGGCAACGAAAACGGTCCTTTTCAGGAAAGAAGCCTATTTCTTCCCCTTCGTAGATAACATTTTTCTTGTCCACTATGACTCTATTTAATTTGCTTTTCCTCTTGATAATTACATCATCAAGAATAATAGAGTCCTTAATGTCCACATCTTTCTCAATAATGACTCCACTTCCCACAAATGAGTTTTCAATTCTTCCACCAAAGATTATTGAACCATCTGCTATAATACTGTTTATTATTTGTCCTCCTAAAATTTTTGAAGGTGGTATATCATATCTTGAGGGATAAATGGTCCATTCCTTGTTAAAAATTTGAAACAGAGGTTTTTCACCTAACATATCCATGTGAGCCTCAAAATAGGATTTAATTGTTCCAACATCCCTCCAGTAGCCCTTTTCTTCATAAGGGCGCAAACCAGGAATTTGATTTTCAGCAAAGTTGTAAGCAAGAGCATTACAACCTCTACTAACAAGGTCAGGAATTACGTGGGCGCCAAAATCATGTTGTTTCTTTTTCTCTGCCCTTATAAGAGCATCAATGAGAACATCGGTGGTAAAGATATAATTACCCATTGAAACATAGGCCATATTGGGATTTTCAGGCATTGGAGTTGGATTTTTAGGTTTCTCCTGAAACCCTGCTATTCTATGGTCTGATTCAGTTACAATAACACCAAATGAGGAAGCACTTTCCAGAGGAACCGGTCTTGCTGCAACTGTTATATCCGCTTTTTTTTCAATATGAAAGTTTATCATCTGGCTTATCTCCATCCTGTATATGTGGTCTGCTCCGAAAATCAAAACTATATCAGGCTTTCTCTCCTTAATTAAGGCTATATTTTGGAATACGGCATCAGCAGTTCCCTGAAACCATTCCTGTCCCATTCTCATTTGAGGAGGCACTACTGTTACAAAATGATCTCGTCCTACAGAAGAAAAAAACCAATTCTGCCTGATGTGCTCTATTAGAGATTGGGATTTATATTGCACAAGAAGATAGATAGAATAGATTTGAGAGTTAACAAGATTACTCAAGACAAAATCTACGATTCTAAAACGTCCACCAAAAGGCACAGAAGGTTTTGAACGAAATGATGTAAGAGGAAAAAGTCTTTCTCCCTTTCCTCCTGCAAGCACAATTGCCAAGACTTTTGGATTGGCCATATCTTTATCCTCTCTTTAAGTTTTCTTTTCTATTAAAAGTGTCCAATAGTCGGCTTTTTGCCATTTTTTAATAAATTTTTCCACTTCTATCTTTTTGTTTCTATCCTCACCTGAATTAACAATCACATGGGCGTCATTAAAGCCAACCACAACCATGTAGTGATATTTTTTATAAAACCAGAATCCCTCATCAACCATAACAATAAGGGGTTTGTTCTGTTTTATTTTCTCTTTTAAGTCTTCTAAACTTCCTCTATATTGAAAACTATTAAAATCCTTTTTTTGTGGGTATAAAATCATGTCAAAATCCACTGTTCCTCTTCCTTCTTTGCTCAGAATATCCTTTGAAATTTCCTCAACACTTATTTTAAGCCCTAAATAATTAAATACCATTGCAAGAGAGGCTGGTCCACATTGATAATCCGTAGCAGGGAAAAAAGGGATTGAATCAATCAGATGTTCTTCAGCATTGACAAAAAAAGGATTAAAAAATAAAAAAAGAAAAATTATGATTAAAAAATGCCTCATAACTCACATTTTTTTAATATCATAACTCTCTCTATTCCTGCAAGGTCTTTAATGATTTCTATAACTTTAAAGCCTTTATCAAAAGCCAACTGTTCTACCTCTGATGCTTGATTTATACCTAATTCAAAAAATAGCAAACCCGAACTGATTAGATAATCTGCTGCCTCCGTTAATATTCTTCTATAAAATAAAAGACCATCATCACCGCCATCTAATGCCTCCAGTGGCTCATAATCTCTCACTTCTGGTTCAAGAGTTGGTATTTCATTTCTTTTTACATAGGGAGGATTAGCAGTTATTGCGATAAAGGATTTTCTTCTGAATGGTTTAAACATGTCTCCTAAACAAAAGTAAACATTACTTACGCTATTTAGTCTTTTATTTGCTATAGCATAGGATAAGGCTTTTTCTGATATATCAATGCCAAGCACAGTAAATTGTGGAAAATCTTTTGCTATTGATATAGCAATACAACCAGAACCAGTGCAAAGATCAAGAATAAAACCTTTATTCGCTGGTAAAAGGGATGTTTTTTTTTAAATTCCTCTACAATTATCTCTGTCTCAGGTCGAGGGATTAATACGCCTTGTCCAACTTTTATTTTTATATTATAGAAATCGCATTCACCTAAAATATACTCAAGAGGCTCTCTTTTGATTCTTCTGCTTACGAACGAATCAATGGTTTCTATATGGTTTTCGTCTAAGATTGGGTTCTCAGTAAAAAGTTTAATTCTGTCTATTTTTAATACATGAGATACTATTTCTTGAGCCTGTTTTTCAGCATTTAGGATGGAGTTTATCCTTAAGATACCTGCAATTTCCCTTATTTTTTCCAGAGCTCTCACATTTCTTTGAGTTTTTCAGCCTGATAGTGAGAAACCAAAGCATCTATAATCTCTTCAAGCTCTCCGTTTAATATCTGTTCGAGTTTGTAAAGAGTGAGTCCTATTCTATGGTCAGTTACTCTATTTTGAGGGAAATTATATGTTCTTATTCTCTCGCTTCGTTCTCCTGTACCAACCTGACCTTTTCTCTCAGCAGCTCTTTCTGCCTCTTTTTTCTGCCTTTCAATCTCAAGAAGACGGGCTCTTAAAACCTTCATTGCCTTTTCTCTATTCTTAATCTGGGATCTTTCATCCTGACACTGCACAATAATTCCTGTGGGAATATGCACGATTCTAACTGCTGAATACGCAGTATTTACCGATTGCCCACCAGGACCAGATGAACAAAAGGTATCAATTCTTAATTCCTTCTCATCTATTTTTATATCAACCTCTTCAGCCTCTGGAAGCACTGCCACTGTTGCAGTAGATGTGTGAATGCGTCCTGATGCCTCTGTAACAGGAATACGTTGAACTCTGTGCACTCCGCTTTCATATTTAAGCTTACTAAAAGCCCCTTTACCAGCAACTGTAGCGATGATTTCTTTAAATCCACCTAAACCAGTGGGATGAGAATCTATTACTTCGACCTTCCAGCCCTTTGCCTCAGCATATTTAGAATACATGCGAAAAAGATCAGAAGCAAAAAGAGCTGCCTCATCACCACCTGTACCTGCCCTAATCTCTAAGATTACATTTTTTTCGTCTCTTGGGTCTTTTGGAAGCAATAGAAGTTTAAGCTCCTGTTCAACCTGCGGTTTTATCTTCTTTAAAGTTTGAAGTTCCTCCTCTGCAAGCTCTTTTAGCTCTCCATCTCCACTTTTAAGAATCTCTTCTGCCTCTTCTATTTGATGAATAATACTCTTGTATTCCCTTAATTTAGTTATAATTGGCTCTAATTCAGCCTGTTCCTTAGAATATCTCATAAACTCTTCTCTGTTTGAGAGAGTTTTAGGATCGGTAAGAGCCTGTGTTATTTTTTCGTATTTATTCTCTATTTCAGTAAGTTTTTCAAACATTTACGCCATCCTCCCTTTTTGAGAGATTTAAAACTGCCTTTAGGGCTTCACAGGCAACCTCAATCTGAGAACCATCTGGTTCTCTTGTGGTTATCCTTTGAAAAAGCATACCAGGTAAAACCAACAATTTCCCAATAAAATTTGACTGCCATTTAGCAGAAATTTTAAGAATTTCATAGGAAACTCCGGCAATAAGAGGGAGCAAAATAACCCTCGATAGAGCCTTGAGAGTAAAGCTCCATGTGTTAGGGATAAGAGAAAAAACCATAATGCTTATCACAAGTACGATAAAGATAAAACTCGTACCACATCTTGCATGTAATCTCGAGTGTTCCTGTATTCCCTCCACAGAAAGCGGTGATCCTCCTTCATAGGCGTTAATAGTTTTATGTTCTGCTCCGTGGTATGCGAATATTCGTGCCATTTGAGGCCAAAGACTTATAGCAAAAACATATCCAATAAATATAAAGACTCTGAGAATTCCGTCCACAAGATTAAAAGCGAGTGAATTAGTGGATACCATTTGGAAAAAATAGCCTGATAGCTTTGTGAGATACAAAGGGAGCAAAACAAAAAGAGCTATACCTATGAAAAAAGCAAGAATCAAGGATAAAGCAAGGCTCCATGGACTTGATTTTTCTTCCTCAAATACGACTTTGCTGCTAAAATCTATTGCCTTCATACCGAGCCACAAAGTCTCAAGAAGAATGAAAAAGCCTCTTATTATAGGTATTTTGGTTATAGCCCTTGTTTTTTTTATCTCCTCGACTTTAACCACTATATCTCCCTTAGGGTTTCTAACTGCTACAGCCCACCCCTTCGATGACTTCATCATCACACCTTCAATTACTGCTTGTCCGCCAATTGGTTGTTCTTTCATATCCTCTTTAAATAAAAAAGGGTTAGAAAAATCCTGTCTAACCCTTTTTTATGAAAAAATTTGCCTATTTCTTTCCGTATTTTTTCATGAATTTTTCTACTCTTCCCTCTGTATCCACTATCTTTTGTTTGCCTGTGTAAAAAGGGTGGCATTTTGAACAAATGTCAACCTTTATAAGTGCCTTTGTTGAACGAGTTGTAAAAGTCTCTCCACAGGCACACACAACCTTTGCCTCTTTGTATTCTGGATGAATCTTCTCTTTCATCTTAACCTCCGTTTGTTATGATTCAAACTTAATTTTATCCTTAACGACAAATTTTTAGCAAGTCTACGCCTTTCCTCAAAGATAATCTCTTCGAAAAAGGACCATTTCCTCATAATTGACAAAAAAGGCAACTATCTTTTAAAACCTGCTGATCTAATATCTAATTCTTCTCATAGGAGATTATCAAAATGGTTGCCTTTATATCTAAGGGATTCTGCACTATGAAATCCGACCTCATCGCTATAAACTTAAAAATCTTTATAAATCAATGAATTATTTTATTCAGATTAGTCTACCCACCCTACAAGCTATACTTAAAACTATCCTATATCCATCTAACTGTCTCAATTTTTCTCCTCCCTTGTTATCTCATTTGCGAATCTGATCATCTCTCTACTTTCCGCTCTATTCTTGCAATTAGCCCCCCTTTCTGTCATTGAGAGTCCCCTCTTCTGTCATTGCGAGGAGCATAAGCGACGAAGCAATCGTGTCGTTAAGAAGTCCTAAAGACTGCTTCGCCTCATCGAGAGGCTCGCAGTGACGGATTGAGTGAAGACTACATCAGAACTTGGAGTCCCTGTCTTTTTATTAATCGTGACACCCTTCACAGAAGGAAAATGCAGAATGCAAAGAATTAAAGGTAGAAATCAAAGGATAGAAGATTCATTTTTTGATTCAAGTTTTGCCAATAAAAGATTTTTGATATTAGTAAATTATGAAATTAGACCTTCTTTTGAGTTTATAGATATGTTACTAAAAGGTAACAAAACAAAATCGAAAAAGCTACGAAAAGGTAACATGCAGAATAAAATCTGTTGATTTTGCATAACTTTTTAATGGCATTCTTATTGCTAAAACTTTTGTGTAGCTCATGAATTATGTACTTTCCCAATTAAATTGCAAAATTTTTCAAAAGAGAGGAGGTGATAGGAAAAAGTATAGAGACTTTTCTCATTTTTATCGAAAAAATCATTAAGAAGGAGGTTAGTTTATGGAAGAAAAAAAGAAAGGAGTTAGTGAGGATTGGTTGGCGTTCTGGCTGGCTGTGATTATTTTCTTAGTCTCGCTAATTTCCTATGCAGGGGTTGATCCTCTCGGCTGGGTTGTAAGCACAAAAGAATGGACAGACTCAAGCAAAGCAATAGCCCCTACTGGAAAAATTTATCAGAGCGTAAAGGGTGAAATTACAAAAATTGATGGCAACAAGATCACTATCAAAAAGGCTGATGGAAAAGAAGAAACCCTAACTGTTTCTGATCCAACAAAGTACAAAGTGGGCGATATTTATGAAAAGAAAGGTCTTTCCGGATTTGCTTCTTTGGTTCTTACCTACCTTTTCATGGCTGTTGTTTTCTCTATTGGTGCTGCCTTGATGAAGGCGAATCTGGTCAAGTTTAATATCGGATTCTTCTTTGTATTCTGGTTAAGTTATCTATGTTGGTTTATAGGTCATTATGCCTATTTTGCTGCCACAGATGCTCAAAAAGCTGGAGTTCCATGGTCTTTAAAGCTTACCGGGGAAGGAGGCTTTATTTTTGCCCTTTTACTTGGTCTAATTGTGGGTAATTTCTTTAGGCCCTTTGCTAAATTTATCGGCGAAGCCCTAAGGCCTGAGTTTTATATTAAAACCGCTATTGGTTTAATGGGTGCTCTTATTGGTTTAAAATCAGCAGAGGCATTTGGCCTTGCTTCAGCAGTGCTTTTCAGAGGACTATGCGCCATTGTTGAGGCTTATCTAATATATTGGGCCCTTGTTTACTTTATTGCAAGAAAATGGTTCAAATTCAGCAAGGAATGGGCTGCTCCTCTTGCATCTGGAATTTCCATATGCGGTGTATCAGCAGCAATTGCAACAGGTGGAGCAATCAAGGCAAGACCCGTTGTGCCAATTATGGTATCTTCGCTTGTGGTTATCTTTGCTGTGATTGAGCTAATCATTCTTCCCTTCTTTGCTCAGGCTTTTCTATGGAAAGAACCAATGGTTGCTGGTGCATGGATGGGACTTGCGGTTAAAACTGACGGAGCTGCCTTTGCATCAGGTGCAGTGGTTGATGCTCTTGTAAGAGCTAAGGCAGAGACTGCAGCTGGAATTAAGTATGAGCCTGGATGGATGCTTATGGCAGCATCGACAACAAAGCTCTTTATTGATATATTTATCAGCATCTGGGCCTTTATACTTGCCTACATATGGTGCGCAAAGATTGAGTGCAAGCCCGGTGAAAAAGTATCTGCAAAAGAGATTTGGAGAAGATTTCCAAAATTTGTTATGGCATATGCAATCAGTTTTATAGTAATTCTTCTTATTTCTGCTCCTCATGCTCCCAAAATACAGCCTGTTGAAGCACAGATAAATAAAATTAAAAAGGAAATTACCGCAACAGAAAAACAACTTGCTACTGTGACTGATCCCCAGCAACAGGCAACTCTTACAGCAAAAATCGATGACAATAAGAAAAAAATTAAAGAACTTGAGGCAAGCATAAAGGATTCAAAGAATGTTGTAAATCAAACAAAGGTTGCTACTGCTGGTACAAACTCCCTGAGAGTCCTTTTCTTTCTGATTACCTTCTTTACTATCGGTGTAATGTCTGACTTTAGAAAATTATGGGAAGAAGGAATTGGAAAACTGGCGATTGTTTATCTCATATGCCTATTTGGATTCATCCTATGGATAGGACTGTTGATTTCTTACATATTCTTCCACGGAGTAAAACCTCCGATAATAACTGGATAAAGGAGGGAAAATATGACAGATGAATCAAAACTTAAAGAGGAACTTCAAAAGATGGAAGCAGAGTATGAACCCCTGCTTCCTGTTGAAAAAAAGCTCATCATCTGGAGCATAGGACTCGGAATTGGGCTTCTATTTGTTCTTGTTTGGGTTAGCTATACTTTTTTCCCAGGAACACACTAAGAAAAATAGGAGGGGGATGCCCTCTCCTATAACAACCAAGCTCTTCATGTAGTTCAAGATGTTTCATCTCAGGATTATCTTAAGCAGATGCTAAAAATAGATAATTCTCGATTTGCTTTAAAATAGGCCTCTCTGGTTTAATTAATTTATGAATCTACTTTATTTTGAGAAACCCACTCGATACATAAATAGTGAAATAAATGCTATAAAAAAGCCTTCAAAGGACTTAATAAAATTTGCTTTAGCCTTTCCAGATACTTATGAGATCGGCATGTCTCATGTGGGATTAAAGATTCTTTATCAAATTTTAAATAACATACCCGATGTGAGTGCTGAAAGGGTGTATTCTCCCTGGCTTGATATGTCTAATTACATGGCTCACAACAACATACCGCTCTGTTCTCTTGAGACAAAGACTCCACTTAAGGATTTTCACATTATTGGGTTTAGTCTTCAATATGAGCTTTCCTATCCTTGTGTTTTAAACATGCTCCATTTAGGTCAACTACCGATTCACACAGAAGAAAGATTGTCAAAAAAATATCCCCTAATAATAGCAGGCGGACCTTGTGCTTCAAATCCTTTACCTATGTCTTCTTTTATAGATGCTTTTTTAATTGGTGACGCAGAGGAAGCTTTAGTAGAACTTGTAGATGTTTATAGAAATTGGATTAAAACTGGAGAAAGTAAAGAAGAACTACTTCAACAGATAGGACAGATTCCTGGCTTCTATGTTCCTCTTTTTGGTAGCAAACCAGTGAAAAGAAGATTTATAAAAAGCCTTGAAGAAGCACCTTTTCCACTTTCTCCTATTCTACCCTATATGAAAATAGTTCACGATAGAATCTCAATTGAGGTTTCGCGAGGTTGCCCTGCTGGATGCAGATTCTGTCAGGCAGGAATGATCTATAGGCCCCTTAGAATGCGTTCACCAGAAAAAGTAATCGAAATTGCCAGAAAATCAATTCAAAGTACAGGATATGAGGAAATATCCCTTCTTTCATTTAGTATAGGTCATTATGAGCATCTCGAAGAACTAATCGAGAGATTAAATAGAGAGTTTTCAAGTAGTGGCGTTGCTATATCTCTTCCATCAATTAGAGCAGACAAGGTAACAAGAGAACTTCTTAGAAAGATTAAGTTTACGAGAAAAACGGGCTTTACAATAGCACCCGAAGCAGCAACAGAGCGCCTAAGAAGTGTGATAAATAAAAATATTACCAATGAGCACATCGAACGGGCTTGTAGTCTTCTTTTTGAAGAGGGATGGCTTAGCGTAAAGCTTTACTTTATGATTGGACTGCCTACAGAGAGAGATGAAGATGTAGAAGAAATTGTGAATTTAACAAGATCAATTATCAAACTTGCAAGGAAAAAAACTAAAAAATTTGTTGATTTAAATGTAACTGTGTCTCCCTTTATTCCCAAACCACACACTCCTTTTCAATGGCTTGGACAAATAGGCTTTGAGGAAATGGAAAAAAAGCTTGATTATATAAAGATGGCCTTTGAAAGGAGCAAAATTCATTATAAGGGGCATGACCCAAGGATGAGCTTTCTTGAGGCTGCTCTATCAAGAGGAGATGAGAGAATTGGGAAGGTAATTAAAGAAGTATGGAAAAGCGGTGAGACCCTGTCAGCCTGGACAGAAGGTTTTCTCTTTGAAAGATGGCTTTCTGCAATGGATAAAACAGGCATAGATCTTTATTCCTATGCTACAAGGAAATATGAATTAGATGATTCCCTCCCTTGGAATTTTATCCATTCGAATATAAAGGATGATTTTCTTAAATTAGAGTATCAAAAAGCTTTAAATTTAGAAAGAACTGAAGAATGCACCAAAAAATGTGGAAATTGCGGAATTGATGGTTGCATTTTAAAGCTTAAAAAATCCCCTTCTTTATATGTAAACTCCATCAATAGAATTATCTCTCATCAGAAAGAACCTCCATTAGAAAATACTGTGACTTTAGTTAGATTTTGCCATCAAAAGAAAGGCTCAATGAAGTATTTGTCTCAGATTGAATTGGGAAATTTAATAACACGAGTATTAAGAATGGCTAAAATCCCCTTTGTTCTATCTAAGGGTTTTCATCCAAAACCAGAAATATCCTTTGGTCCTTCCCTTTCAGTTGGTATAGAAAGTGAAGCTGAGTACTTTGACCTAAAAATTTATGGTGAGCTTAAAGATGAATATATTAACAGAATGAATAAAATCTTACCTGAAGGGCTGAAGATAAAGTGGGCTAAAATAATTGAACCGAAAGAGAGTTCTTTAGGTGCCTTCATTGAGCGTTATAAGTATAGGGTGAGTTTACCAGAGAATTTTAACGCGAAAAATTCTCTTGAAATGGAACATATTCAAATTATAAGGAAGGAAAAAGCCTATTCTATTAAAAATTTCATTGAGGAATTTCAGATTAATGGAACTGAAGCATGTATAATAGTTAAAGATGGAGAAATTAAGGCAAGAATCACTGAGATTGTGGAAGCCCTTTTTGGTGTCTCATGGAAGGATTTGAATATAAAAAGAATAGAAATGACAGGATATAAAGGAGGCTGGGTAGAACCTTGAGTAATGAACTTTTAATTAATGTTACGAAACAGGAATGTAGAGTTGCCCTTCTTGAGGGTGGGCAGGTGGTTGAATTTTATATAGAAAGAAAAGGAGATTCCAGTTTTGTCGGGAACATTTATAAAGGTAGAGTCGTTAAAGTATTAAAGGGTATGCAGGCTTGCTTTATTGATATCGGATTAGATAAGGCAGCATTTCTCTATGTGGATGATATTAGAGGTGGTATTAAAGAACTCTACCCCTTTCTTGAAGCAGAAGAGGAGACAGAGTTCATATCCAAGCTCGACTTTAAAGATGCCTCCATAGAGGAACTCGTGCAGCAGGGACAGGAGATACTTGTTCAGGTTGCTAAGGATCCGATAGGCACAAAAGGAGCAAGAGTCACTTCTCGAATCACTCTTCCTGGAAGATATGTAGTACTTATGCCTGGAATGGAACACATAGGGATTTCAAGAAAAATTGAGAATGAAGAAAAAAGAAAGGAATTAAAGGAGATTGCTACAAAAATTAAACCAGGTGGGTTTGGGCTAATAATGAGAACAGTTAGTGAAGATGCAACAGAGGAAGAAATTCAAAGAGATATAGATTTTTTGCTTCTATTATGGGATAACATTCAGAAAAAAAAGGACAAAATACATGCTCCCTCTCTCATACACAGTGAGTTTGATCTTGTGCTCCGTAGTCTTCGTGATTTTATGAATCAGAATGTGGATCGTCTCGTAATTGATAGTTATAGCGAATGGATGAGAATTAAAGAGTTTGCCCATGTTTACTTCCCACGAATCGCCGATAAAATAGAACTCTACGAAGGTGATGAGCCCCTATTTGAAGCTTTTGGAATAGAAGTTGACCTTGATAGGGCTCTTGAGAGAAAAGTTTGGTTAAAATCAGGTGGATATATTGTAATAGACCAGACAGAGGCAATGACAGTAATTGATGTGAATACTGGTAAATTTGTTGGCAAAGAAAATTTAGAAGACACAATTTTAAGAACCAATCTCGAAGCAGTAAAAGAAATCGCTTATCAGATAAGACTTAGAAATTTAGGGGGAATAATCCTCATTGATTTTATAGATATGGAAAAAGAAGAAAACAAACAAAAAGTTTTAAATGCCATGGTTGAGGCAATGAAGAAAGATAGAGCCAAGACGACCATATATAACATTACAGAGCTTGGAATAGTTCAGATGACAAGAAAAAGAACAAGGGAAAGCTTGGAGCATATTCTCTGCGATAGCTGTCCTTACTGCGAAGGGAAAGGAAGGGTAAAGAGCATAAGGTCTGTTGCCTATGAGATACTAAGAAAACTTAAATGTCTTGCCTTGCAAGAAGGAACAGAGATTACGGTTGTAGCTAATCCCTATGTGGCAGATTTACTCACTGATGAAGAAAGAGATTCCCTTGAAGAACTCGAAAATACGAGAAAAATTAGAATTACCATTAAGAAAGATTCAACCATTCATCAGGAAATATATCACCTTCGCAAAAATCTTCCAGTAACTGAATAGAAAAATGGATTTCTTTGAGTGCAACAGATGCGGGAAATGTAGAGAATTCTGTCCTACCTATAGACTTTTTCTCAATGAGGCATTTTCTCCAAGAGGAAGAGCGCAGATTCTCCTTTTTTTTGAAAGGGGAAAACTTCTGGAAAGCAAAGCATTAAGAGATAGGATTTTCAGTTGCCTCTTATGCGGAGCCTGTGTAAGTAACTGTCCTCTTCAAGTGAATGTTCCCAATTTAGTCTATGAGGGAAGACAGAGAATGACTAAAAATTTAATTCTCCTTATTTTTAAGTATTTTCCCCTTTATCCTCGATTGTTCTTTTTATTTCTTAAAGCTCTCAATAGCAGCGGTCCTCTTAAGAAGATTTTAAAAAAACAAAAATCAATATCCATGGTTTTTTTAGATAAAATTTCTATTTTTGAAAATAAATTGCAAGAGAAAAATTCCTTGCAAATCTTTAATAAGGTTAAGCCTAAGGGAAGAGTTGCTCTTTTTTTGGGTTGCTCAACAAATTTTTTAATGCCCTCAATTAGAGATGCTTTAATAAAAATTCTATTAAATGCCAATTTAGAAGTTATTTTACCCAGACAGAACTGTTGTGGTGCACCTCTTCTTAGTGCAGGTTTCAAAAAAGAAGGGATAGAGCTTGCAAGAAAAAATGTGAAAACATATAAATCCTTTAACATAGATGGAGTAGTCACACCCTGTCCCACCTGCGCACATTTTATAGGTACCATTTATAAAGAGCTTTGTGGAGAAGTTATGAATGTCATAAACCTGGTAGATTTGATCTCTCCTCTCTCATTATCAAGAGAAGATGATGGGAAGAAAAAATTTTTTCATGTTTCCTGCCATTCGTCCCATTACATAAAAGATATCGATAAAATACTTAGCATACTTAAAACTGCAGATGACTTTGAAAAAAAAGAGGGTTGCTGTGGATTTGGAGGGCTTTTTTCCTTTTTATTTGAGCAAAGCTCTATGGATATTCTTAGAAAAAAAGTTTTAGAATATGAAAAAGCAGACATGATAATAACTTCTTGTCCTAATTGTATTATTCAATTTAAATTTGCCATGCAGAATAAGAAAATACTGCATTACGCTGAGTTTATTAACAAAAATTTATCGAAAGGAGAAAAAAATGTCCGATGAAAGTTCTAATTTTGAAATAGTCTTGCCTGATGGAACAGTTTACAGACCTGAAAAAAAGAAATCTCATACAGTGCAGGGATACACACCTGATGGTCAGCCTAAAAAGATGAAATTTTCACAACAAACAGAATGCAAACGCTGTGGCGAATGCTGCATGAGGGATACTCCTGTTATGCTCAAGGAAGACATTCCATTGCTTAATAAAGGAGTAATTACCGAGAAGGATGTTTACACCATAAGGGAGGGAGAAAAGATTTTGTCCTCTATTGACAGGGAAGCCTATTTCTCTTCAATGGAACTTATTAAGATCAAACCAATTTTTGGAAGCACTACTTGCTCCTTTTATGATCCCTATGAGGGTTGTACAATATATGAAAACAGACCTACAGTTTGTAGGCAATATGAATGTTGGTCTCAGAGTATTGAAATAACAGGCCTTGAAGGAAGAAGATTAACAAGAGATAGCCTTTTTGGAAAGATTGACCTTATAAAAAGAGCTATTGAGAATCATGAAAAAAACTGCTCTCTTGAAAAATTTGCCGAGCTTGTTGACGAATTAAAAAAACAAAAAAGTGAAAGCGTAGAAAAAATTGCAGAAATGATCCTTTATGACTCCTCTATCCGAGAGTGGTTAAAAGAAAAGTTATCAATAGAAGAGGATGTAATACCTCTGCTTTTAGGCAGATCCCTTTTAAACATAGCTCCTCTCTATGGGTTAATCATAGAAAAAGAGGGCGAGAATTTTATAATTAAAGTTACGCAGGAGGAAGAGGAATGAAATTTTTCATTGACACAGCTAACATTGACGAAATTAAGAAAGCTTGGGAGATAGGAGTTATTGATGGAGTTACAACAAATCCATCACTCCTTGCGAAGGAAGGCAAAGACCCAATCTCCCAACTAAAAGAAATCTGTGAAATAGTTAATGGACCTGTGAGCGCAGAGGCAGTGTCTGTTAAACACGAGGAGATGTTTAAGGAAGCCTTAGAATTAAGCAAAATTCATCAAAACATAGTTATTAAAATTCCAATGACCGAAGACGGATTAAAAACAGTAAAAAAACTAAGTAAAGAAGGGATAAAGACCAATGTTACATTGGTTTTTTCTGCCACACAGGCACTTCTTGCAGCAAAAGCAGGTGCAACTTATGTTAGCCCTTTTGTGGGAAGACTTGATGATATTAGCCACTTTGGCATGGATTTGATAAGGGATATTCAGATAATTTTTGAAAATTATGCCTTTGATACAGAAGTAATTGTAGCAAGCATTCGTAATCCTTTACATGTTTTAGAAGCTGCAAGAATAGGAGCAGACATAGCAACCATTCCCTATTCAGTGATAAAACAACTTATAAAACATCCTCTTACTGACATAGGCATAGAAAAATTTCTTAAAGATTGGGAGAAACTCAAGAAGTAAGGAGGTATAAAATGATAAGTCGGAAAAAATATTTAATCTCTGGTGCTTTGCTCATACTTATAGGTATAACCATAGGACTCATAATCGCTTCAAAGTTTGATTTTCAGAGTAAGGGATTTTCAGAGGATTATCAGATCTCAAAGGAATCACAGGAGACACTTTCCAAAATAGGAAATGCTATGGCAGAGGTGGTTCAGGCAGTAAGACCATCGGTGGTGAATATTTATACAACGAAAAAGATAAAAAGAACTCCTATTCCTTTTCCCTTCAGTGATCCTTTTTTTAGAAGATTTTTTGAGGATGAGTTTGGATTTTTTGACAGACAGAGGGAGTTTACACAGACTTCTCTTGGCTCAGGAGTGATTGTTGATGGAGGAGGCTATATACTTACAAACTATCATGTCATTAAGGGAGCCGATGAAATTAAAGTAAAGCTTTATGATAAAAGAGTATTTGACGGCACAATTGTAGGATTCGATCCGAAAACAGACATTGCTGTGATTAAAATCAAAGCAGAAGGTCTCAGACCAATAAAATGGGGAGATTCTGAAAAGCTTAGAGTTGGTGAAACAGTTATTGCTATAGGAAATCCCTATGGTCTTAATCTGACTGTAACAAGCGGAATAGTAAGTGCAACAGGAAGGGCTAATGTGGGAATATCAGATTACGAGGATTTTATTCAAACAGATGCTGCCATTAATCCGGGAAATTCTGGAGGTCCCCTTGTTAATGTAAGAGGTGAACTGGTTGGAATAAATACTGCTATATTTAGCACAACCGGTGGATATCAAGGAATAGGTTTTGCAATTCCAAGCAATATGGCAAAGGTTGTAATGGATAATCTGATTAAGCATAAGAAAGTAGTTCGCGGATGGCTTGGAGTAACTGTGCAGGATGTGGATACAGAGATGGCAAAGTCTTTAAACATGAAGGAAATAAAGGGAGCAGTAGTTACGGATGTTCATGAAGGAAGCCCCGCGGAAAAGGCAAAAATAATGATGGAGGATGTAATAGTTAGCTTTGATGGCAAAGAGGTGGAAGACTCTGCTCATCTTAGAAACCTTGTAGTAAGTACGCCTCCTGGTAAGACCGTTAAAATAGAAGTAATTCGGAAGGGAAAGCTCCATGCTCTTACAGCTACAATTGAAGAGCTTCCAACAGAGCAAAAAGTATCAGTTTCAGGCTCAGTACTCTCAGGAATTTATGTAGAAGAACTTACGCCTAAATTGAGAAGCGAATTAAAAATAGCATCGAGAATTACAGGAGTTGTTGTCTCATCAATAGAATCAGGAGCACCAGCTGAGGGACTACTTGCAAGGGGAGATGTGATAATCAAAATTAACGATCAAAACATAAGAAGCGTTAAAGATTTTTCTAAGGTTGCAAAAGAAATAAAGAACAGGGCAAGAATTTGGTATTATAGGGACGGAATAGTTTCATATGTTACTCTCAATGTAGGACAATGATTGAAAAAAGGAGTTCAGCATCTGCATCCTTATTTGAAGCATTTTGTTAAAGGTATTTGAAAATTCTCTAAAAATTTTTGCAGGTGCTGACTCCATCTCTAAAAAAAGATCTTTACATATATACCAGTTACATCTTAGTGGTCTTAAGTATCGTGGAATCTTGCAGCCATATTCTGTAA
>CAKZQH010000011.1 GCA_937139565.1 uncultured Nitrospiraceae bacterium
GAAGGTGTTTTTGAATGTGTAATATCTCTACACCTTTTAGGCATTAAAAATGTCTTGAAAAAAGGGTCGCAGTACAAGTATTTAAAGACGAAATGATAGCATTCAAAGATGAGATGAAAGAGGAGACGAAGAGAAAAAATAGAGAATGGAGTAACCTTGCAAAAAAGATGGGAACCCTTGTTGAAGACCTCATAGCTCCTGCCCTAAGACCAGTCCTCAGGAAATACTTTAACTGCGATGTAGCGATGGAAGGACAGAGGATGTTCAGAAGAAAGGATGGCTCTGACTATGAGGTTGATGCAATAGCAGCATGTGAGGACAAGGTTTTCATGATCGAGGTTCGCTCAACACCGAGGGAGACTGATGTAAGGGAGATAAAGGAGAAGGCAAAGAGGTTCTTTGAATTCTTCCCTGAATTCAATGGTAGAGAATTGATAATCCTCTTTGGGAGCATAACTTTTCCTGAGAATGTGATCAAATATGCGAGCAGTATGGGCGTGTATGTGATGGGATGGAGGGAGTGGGAGTATATGGACATACTGAATTTTGAAGATGTAAGATAAATCGGCACTATCTGCTAAACAATTTGCTTACAAGATAAAAAGATCGATGTGCACGTCATAGGGCTCCAAAGATGTAAGATTCTTCATCTTAAGATTCATCAGAATTGTTAACTCCTAAACTCTAAGCTTTCACCTTGAATATTTGGTATTAGTTCCAGAAGAGATCAAAGATTACTCCCTTCTTCAGATAAAAAGCAAGATTATTGCACGATACATTCGTAGCTTTCTCTATTTGTCTGGAGGCTCAATTGAAGCGGTGAACTTCCTCCTTACCTTTGGTCAAATTACAATGTCCCAGCTCTATCTCTCCTGTGTATTCCAAATTCATCATAAGTAGCTTGAAAACCACTGTAAATCAATGATTTATCATCTACAAATTAGTCTACATGCCCTCTAAGCTATTTTTAAACTAACCGATTTTCCTCTAACTGTCAATATTTTCCTCCTCCCTTGTTATCTCATTTGCGAATCTGATAATCTCTCTTCGTTCCTCTCCATTCTTGCAATTAGAACCTCTCTCCCTCTTCTGTCATTGCGAGCTCCCTCTTCTGTCATTGCAAGGCTTCTCTTTTTATGTCATTGCGAGGAGCGCAAGCGACGAAGTAATCTCCAAACCGCTTGCCTTACTTAGAGACTGCTTCGCCTCATCGAGCGGCTCGCAGTGACTGACGGGAATTAGAGACTGCCACGTCCACTTCGTGGCCTCGCAGTGACATGTGGGGGGTGTCAGAGACTGCTTAGCCTCATCGAGAGGCTCACAGTGACAAAATTCATACGCTATGTTTTCAGAAATCCCCTTCCTGCCTTTATTCTCTCCCTCATAGCTCTCTCTATCCTTTACCAATCTCATTAGAACCATGTCTTTTGTTAATCGTGATACCCTCATAGCATAAGGATTATATGTAGAATACAATGGATTAAAACCAGAAATCAACGGAGATAGTATTCATCTTTTGATTCAAGTTTTACAGGTAAAGATTTTTGATATTAGTAAACAAAGCGAGAGAAAAATTGACTTTGAAAAGTATAAAAGTCATTAGACTACATTAGGTGGAAAGGAAAATATAAGTCTCTGAAATATTTAGTTTTTTTAAATAAAATATGCCCAAAATTGATGAAGTTGGGTTAGACTATATTTTATGATTTCAGAGATTATAAGTTATTAAAATGCTTTGATTTTTTGAAGTTCAGCTGTTATTTTGTGATGAAATCGGGCAGAATTGCATCGCATTTTTCTCCTGCCTTGGTACAGGTTGAGGATACAACTCTACTCTTGATCCAGAAAAGATGTGATATAATAAATAGAGTCTGGAGAGGTGGCCGAGTGGCTTAAGGCGGCGGTCTTGAAAACCGCTGTAGGGTTACACCTACCGGGGGTTCAAATCCCTCCCTCTCCGTTTTCAATATTGTAAGCTTTTATTTTTTCCCATAAAGCTTTTCTGCTTATACCCAGCTTTTTTGCTGCTTCTGTTTTTTTCCAATCACAGTCCTGAAGCACCTTAAGAATCAAAGTTTTTTCAAAGTTTTCAACACACTCCTTAAGTCCGAACTTGTTTATAAGGCAGTTTTTTTGAAGCTTTGTAACAGGAGAAAATTCTTCAGGCAGATTTTTTAATTCAATAATACCATCCTTGGATAAAAGCACCCCCCTTTCTATTGCATGCTTAAGCTCTCTTATGTTTCCTGGATAGTTATAGGAGAGAAGAGCCTCATAGGCTGAAGGTGAAATTTTTATGTCTCCTTTGGCATACTTAACTGAGAAAAATTTAACAAAGTGTTCTATTAGAAGAGGGATATCTTCTAATCTCTCTCTCAAAGGAGGTAATTCAATTGGTACCACGTTAATTCTATAATATAAATCACTTCTGAATTTCTCCAACCTTACCAATTCTTTCAAATTTTTGCTCGTCGCATAGATAAGTCTTACATTCACTTTTATTGGATCCTTTCCGGATAGGCGATATATAATACCATCCTCAATTACTCTTAATAGCTTGGCCTGAAGACTGAGAGGCATATCTCCGATTTCATCAAAAAATACGGTGCCTCCATTTGCAAGCTCAAATTTTCCCTTTTTGGTTTCATTTGCTCCTGTAAAGGCTCCCTTTTCATATCCAAAAAGTTCACTTTCAAATAGGGTTTCAGGAATTGCAGCACAGTTGATTTTTATGTAAACATTATCCTTTCTTAAGCTAAGACGCTGAATGGCATCTGCCACGAGTTCTTTTCCGGTGCCTGATTCGCCTTGAATAAGCACTGGCACATCTGTTTGGGCAATGGCTTCAATTTTATCAATAATTTCCCGGATTACTGGGGTTCTTCCTATGATTCCCTCAAATTCTTCTGATTTTTTGACTATTTCCGATAAATGTTTAACCTCTCTTTCTAAGCTACGAAACTTCAAAAATCTCTCTATGACAATTTGAAGCTCCTCGTGGGAAAAGGGCTTTGCAATGTAATCAAAGGCACCCTCTTTCATTGCCTGAACTGCTGTTTTAACATCAGCAAAGGCTGTAATGATAATAACGCCTGTTTGCGCGAGCCTACTTTTTATGTGTTTCAACAATTGAAGGCCATCAATTCCAGGAAGCTTTAAGTCAATTATGGCAATGTCAAAAGATTCAGAATCAATAACAAATTTAGCTTCATGCCCATCTTCTATAGCCTTGACTAAATATCCACAGGCAGAAAGAAAATGACTCATTCCGAGTCTCATGGCAGGATCATCTTCTACAATAAGTATTTTTTCTTTCATTTTTCTATAGGCAGCTCTACAATAAAGGTCGTACCTTTTGAAGATGTCTCTACAAATATCCTACCATTGTGCTGTTCGATTATCGATTTACTTACAGAAAGACCAAGCCCTGTTCCTTGCCCGACAGGTTTTGTAGTAAAAAAGGGATCAAAAATTCTTTTTAATATACTTTCAGGAATACCAGGCCCTGAATCAGTAAAAGAGATATAGCATTTTGTATCTTTAATATATGTGTCTATTTTGAGGATACCACCCTTTCCATCCATTGCCTGAATGGCATTTAACACAATATTTAAGAATACTTGTTCTATCTTGTTAGGGTCAACCATAATCCTTGGAAGATTATATGAAAAGTTTTTAACAACTTTTATATCCTTTTTACTAATTAGATAATCAGTAAGCTTTAAAACATTTTCTATAAGGGTATTTATATCAACAGGCGATATTACCAGTTCTGTCTGTTTCGAGAAATCAAGAAGTTGTTTTATTATTTCCTGAATTTTTGTAAGTCCCTGATTTATAACTTCAATATGCATCTTTTTGGTTTCTTCATCCATATTTGTTGACATAAGATTATTAAAACAAAGTCTTATTCCTCCCAGGGGATTATTTATTTCATGAGCTAATCCTGCAGAAAGTTGTCCTATTGCTGCTAATTTTTCAGTTATTCTCATCTGTTCTTCTATTTTTCTTTTTTCTGTAATGTCTTTAACATACTGAACAATTTTTACAACTTCATTTTTTTCATTGAAAACCGGATAGAAGTGAATAAAGTAATGCCTATCATCTTCACCTTCCCAGTATTCAGATAGAGGTTTTTTTGTATCTATAACCTTTTTAAGAAAATACAAAGGACAGAATTTGTCTGCATCTAATTTATTAAGATCGCAAGGCTCGGTAAAAACTGCAGCTCTTCCCTGTGACATCCATTCTCTATAGGCATGATTGGTCATCTCAACAGTGCAATCAGGATTTACCAGAGCAAGGGGATCGGTAATTCCCTCAAAAATCGTTTGAAGGGTTTCTGCATATTTTTTTGTTGCCTCCTGTGCATCGTATAGATATTTACTCATTTGATTAAAAGAAAGGATAAGCTCTCCAATTTCATCTCTTGTTTTTATCTCTATTGTTTGATTAAGAGGCTCATGTCCGCTAACTATTCCCCTAAAAAGACTGCTCAGTCTTTTTAATGGCTTTATTACAAAAGAAAAAAATGCTCCCTGTAAAGTTACAAAAAGGAAAAATAAAGAAACTGCTCCAAATAAGAAGGTGGATATGGCAACACCCTTTATTTCTCCAAGCGTAGATGCTATTGGTAAATATACGGTCTCTACTCCTATCACATCACCAACCTTCCAATCAAAATCTTTTGAACGAGGAAACATTTCTAACAAAGCTTTAGGTGCATCCTCAATTTTTCCATGGCATATTAGGCAATCCTTTTCAACGATAACAGGCTTTGCCATCATTAGAATTTCATGTTCACCATTTTTAACTATACCGCTCCATGACTCTAGATTAGGATTTTTTACAAAATAATTAATCATTTTAAGATGTATCTCATCTGCTTTATGTTCGGGGTTAATAGGATCTGTAGAGACTCTCTTATAGGTATAAATTTCGATTTTATTGTTAAATCTTTTCATAACGCTGAGCCTCACATGGGTGGTGGACATGCCTTCAACTATAAATTTGTCTTTTTCACCTCTTTCATAAAGGAGTTTAAAAATTGCAGGTCTTAACTCCTCCTTAACATAATTGCCAAGGGCATCAATTTGCGTAATTATTATTCTCGTTTTTTCATTTGCATCCTCTATGACCTTTCTCTTTAACTGATAATAAAGAAGAAGCGAGAAGATTATACAGAAGGCAAAAATAATGAGAATAATTGAAAGGGTAAATTTGGTATTAAGTGAAAGATTTTTAAATTTCATATTTCTATTTCAACAACTTTCAGTGATTTTTTTCTACTTCTCTAAAAATTTAAAATAAAAATAGTGCTTTTATAAATGTCCTCTTGAATATGGGAGTTTCTCTTTCCAATTTGTCCTATTAAATTACTTAAATAAAGGTTGTAATTGTAAGTATTGCCTCTATTTTCTAAGGATTTGGAAGGATCAATCAATTCTTAAATCTATCATATGAACTGAACAGGAAATGCAGGGATCATAAGCACGAACAAGCATTTCTAAGGCAAGGGTTATCTCTTCTTCACTTTTATCCATAATCTTTGGTATCAAATCAACCATATCAAGCTCTATATTATGGGTGTTCTGGTTTGTAGGGATTACACAGTTTGCACCAGTAATTATTCCTCTTTCATCGCACTCATAATGGTGAATAAGAAGTCCCCTTGGAACTTCAACGGCACCAACGCCCTCGCCAGCCCTCAAAGGAAAAGCGCCCTTTTGATTTATATCGGGTATAACAATTTCATCATAATTAATTCCTTTTTGCCAAATATTTTCTATTATGCTCTTTGCATCTTCAATACAGTGAACAGATTCAACTATTTGTGCTACGGTGTTTAAGTAAGGATTTATGCACTTTGGCTTAATATTGAGAGCTGTTGCAGCTTCTTTTGCCTTTGGGTGTAGTTTTTCATAGTTGAGATTAAATCTTGCTAAAGCTCCTACTGCGTAGGACTCCCTATGCCATTTAGTTCTCTTTGCAGATGCATGGGGAACAACAAATTCATTTACAACAACTTTATAGTCGTATTTGCTTACTCTATAACCATCGGTGGAACCAATGTCTCCATATAAAAGCGGATACTCTTTTTCATCGTTTATAAGTCCAACATATTCAGTGTCTCGCTCAAATTCAGGAAAACGAAGACTTGCAAAAAGTTCAACCGTGTCCTCCATATCTTTTTCAAGCTCCACAAGCTTTCCATGCATTTGTTCAAGGTCTTGAGTAGATGGAAGCTTACTAAATCCTCCTATTACTGCAGAGATAGGATGGACATGTCTTCCTACAAGTATGTCACAAAGTTCGTTGCACAATCTTTTCATTTTTAATGCTCTCTTTACGACATTTAGATGGCTTTTTACGAGAGGTACAAAGCTTGGAACACCGAGGAGATCGGGTGCCACAAGGAGGTAAATATGAAGAATATGGCTGTCTAATTCTTCATAGTGAAGAAGAAGCTTTCGAAGAAGAGTAGTTTGCTCTGTGGGCTTTATACCAAGAGCATCCTCTGCAGCTTGTATTGATGCAAGAGTATGTCCGCATGAACATATTCCGCATATTCGGCAAGTGATGTGTGGAGCCTCAAAGATTGATCTACCTCGTAAAAATGCTTCAAAAAATCGAGGTGATTCAACAATCTCTAACTTACACTCATCAAGTTTTCCGTCTTTAATCTTAACAACTATATTTCCATGTCCTTCAACACGGGTAAGATAATTAACATTTATGTTTACATTCCTGCTCACGACTCATCAAGCTCCTTACACTTGTTATACATTTCAATTTTTTTCATTAAAAAATCCTCTGGTATGCCAAATTTCTTAAGTACATCCTTAAAACCTTGGCTATTTGGATTTATTGTAAGTCCTCGGCAGCCATAGCATATATTGCCATTATTAATGCACCAGGAGTTACAACCAGCTTTTGTAACAGGTCCCATACAGGTAAGTCCTCTGTCATACATACACACATTTTCATTTAGCTTACACTCTACGCACACAGGATATTCAGGAACATAATAGGGAAGCCCCTTGAGAATACATTTCAAGACAGTGAGAAACTCGGGCTGATAAATTGGACAGCCATTTATAAAATAATCAACCCTAACTACTTGATGCACTGCTTTAGTGTGAATGGTTGGGAAAAATTTATAGGCTTCACCATAAACATATCTTCCTGCTTCTTCAAGGTTAAAGGAATTTTTCATTCCATTTACTCCACCGATTGTAGCACATGAGCCAAGGGCAACAAGGATTTTACTTTTTTCACGAATCTTTTTCACTCTCTCTACAGCATGTTCATCGGTAATGCTACCTTCTATAAAGGAAACATCAAACTCACCATCCCATTTTTCAGACATCACTTCTCTAAACTCAACTATGTCAACAATATCAATGAGGTCAAGAACCATCTCTCCAAGATTTGCCACCTGTAATTGGCAACCTTCACAACAGGCAAAATCAAAAAAGGCAACCTTTGGTTTGCTCATTATAATGCCTCTGCCATATCCATTATTTCTTTAAATGTAAAAACAGGACCATCCTTACAGCAGTATAAATTTTGAATCTGACAGCGTCCGCATTTTCCCATTCCGCATTTCATATGCCTTTCAAAAGAAAGCAGTATTTGATCTACTGGTAAGCCCTTTGTAAGAAGCTCTTTTATCACAAATTTGTACATTACAGGAGGTCCAACCACAGCCGCATAGGTTCTTATTGGGTCTATATCAACGCCTGGAATAAGGGATGTAATTAATCCAACATTTCCCTTCCAATCGGGGTCTGCTCTGTCTACTGTGCAAGCAAAATGGATATCAAGTCTCTTGCTCCATTCATCAATTTCGTCGCTAAAGAGCAACTCGCCAGGAGTCTTACAACCAAAAAGAATGTGTATTTCACCAAAGTCTCGACGATTATCTATGGCATATAGAATAAGAGAGCGAAGAGGAGCAATGCCTAAGCCACCAGCAATTATTAGTAAATCGTGGCCTTCTATTAACTTGATTGGAAAGCCATTTCCATAGGGTCCACGAACTCCAATAACATCTCCAGCTTTGAGCTTATGTAATGAATTGGTAACTTTTCCAACAGCCCTAACACATATCTCAAAATAGTGTCTGTTTAACGGAGAAGAACACACTGAAACAGGTATCTCTCCAATTCCCATTAAAGAAACCATAATGAACTGGCCTGGCTCAAAATCAAGCCATGTTTTATCCTCAAAAACAAGCTTAAACAGTTTTTCCTTTTCAGTTTGGGTTTTTACTTCAAGAATTCGAGCTCTTTTTAGATTATATGGAGAGTCCTTTATAACCACTTTCGCCATATCTTTGCCTCTGATTCTCTTATGAGTGATGTTAGCACTTCCTTTAAGTTTATTCCTGCCATACAGGTGCGGGAACATCTTCCACAACCTGTGCAGAAAATCATTCCATATCTGTCTATATGATATCTAAATTTTCTATAAAATCTGTGTCTTTGTCTGGCAGAGCGTTCTCTTCTAAAATCTATGCCACCCGCAACTTTTGCAAACGGATCAAGTTGACAGGAAAACCACACTCTGTATCTTTCTCCTCTTTTTAGAGAAAGTTCAACATCTTCTTTTATGTCAAAACAGTAGCAGGTAGGACAAACAGCCGTGCAATTGCCGCAACTTAGACATTTACTTTCCAGTTCCTGCCATACGGTTGCATTAAAGGAACGGTCAAAAAGATCAGGGATATATCTTCTTTCTGTAGGGATTTCATTGTTAAATACTTTAAGCTTATTATTTCTGAGTATTTTAAGTTCTTCAATTGTGTTTTGATCTGCTCCTTTAAACATCTCTGTTTTTTCGACTATTTCCATTCCCTTTGAGGAGTGAACATGAACAATAAAATGCTCGCTAAGCTCGGTAAACATTAAATCATAACCTGTGGTAGGTATGTGAGCTCCTACAAAGGAGCAACTTGCATAATCGTCACAGTAATTATTACACTCGATCCCTATAATAGTAATGTGCTTTTTTCTTATAAGATAGGCTGTATCCTTGGGCCTGTCAGATAAAACCATATTAAGACATTTTATTCCAGCTATATCACAGGTATGCACACCAAAAAGAACAAGATTTTCATACTCTGTAACAGGTTCAACCTTGAGTTCATCTCCTAATTCGAATTCAAGTATGGTTTCTTTTTTAGGAAGAAAGTATTTCTTTGGTGGAAGTATTGTTGGGATGTAATTTAATCTTACCTCATCAGCGGTTCTTATTTGTTCAAAAGCAAAATTATTAAAACCTTTTTCAACTGGCGCTACTACATTGTAAATTGAAATCAACTTGTTAAGAAATTCTTTAATGCGAGATTTTTCAATTAGTCTATATTGTTCAATTTTCATAGTTGCCCCAAAAGCAAGAATATGCCCATTATACTTTTTTTAAAAAATATTTGTCAACACACGGCAAAAAATTACCGTATAGGAGAGTCTGATAAAGAAAGGAGAGGCATAAGCCTCTCCTAAAAGAAATTATCCAAGAAGGATTTTTTGAGCTTCGTCCATATCAGCTTCCATTACATATGGAATGCCTGTCACCTCAGCTGCTTCTTTTGTCAGACAGAATATGTCGTTTCTGTCAATGTATTCGATTGAGAACTTTCTTGCTCCTGCCATTAGTTGCTTGAGTCCGAGAATGAGCCTGTCAACAAAGGTGTACATGGCAATAGCACCCCAGGGAAGCTTTTTAAATGCTTTTCCGTACTTATTTTTAAGAACTTCAGCGGTAATGAATATTTCTTCAACAGAGTTTCCATATTTCTGTATATCCGCAGGAAGTTTTCCATCTTCAAACCATTTTTGAATGTTCTTACCAACGAATGCAGGGATCATTAAAGCTCTTCCCATGCAGACAGCCTTGAAATAGGGAGCTCCTAAAGCAAGTGCTTTAAAGATATGGTCTTCAAGAGAAAATCCTCCTGCAATTGCAAGATCAGGAACATACTTTTTCTTATCTGCCAGTTGTTTGGCAAATTTGTATGCAATTGCCTGTAGATAAAGGGTAGGAATTCCCCATTCATTCATCATTCTCCATGGGCTCATTCCTGTTCCTCCACCTGCACCATCAATTGTAACAAGATCAATTCCTGCATCAGAGGCAAATCTTAAGGCTCTTGCGAGGTCAGTAATTCTGTAAGCACCTGTTTTTAAGGATACAAACTTTGCACCAGCTTTTCTGTAATGTTTTACTGATTTTTCAAAACTCTCATAGTCAACCATGCCAAGCCTTGAGTGTCTTTCAAATTCTTTAAAATCTCCGTTTTTAAATGCCTTCTGAACTACTGGATCTTCAGGATCAGGAAGCACGATATAGCCTCTTCTTTTTAACTCAAGGGCTCTATCCAAACTCTTTAGTTTTACCTCTCCTCCGATATCCTTTGCACCCTGTCCCCATTTAAGCTCAATGCAGGTTACGCCTAACTTATCAATAGCGTACTCTGCAGAGGAAAGTCTGGTGTCTTCCACATTCTGCTGTAGGATTATCTCTCCATAACCATCATACCAGTCTTTGAAGCATCTTACTCTTCTTTCAAGCTCAGGAGACTTGGTCACCTTTCCTTTTTTATCGAACTCAGCTTTTGGATCCATACCAACAACATTTTCACCAATGACGACCATGATTCCAGAAATAGCTGCACCTATTGCAAGTCCTTCCCAGTTATCTTTTGCAATGTCTGTTGATCCGAGAGCACCTGTAAATATGGGAATGCGAAGTTTAATTTTGTAATCCTTACCTATTTCCCTTTCCACATTAACAGCAGGAAAAGTTGCCTTGTCAGGATCAGGTTCAATACCAACAGCTCCTACACAGGTTCCTTGAATGTTAATGTGAGAGTAGTCAACAGGATACTTCTTTGTTGCTCCAGCTGTAACCTTTCCAAAAGGTCCGGGATATATTACCTCACGACCTCTAAATGAAGATTTTCCGATTTCACAAAATCCCGGACATCCATCAAGACAAACTGAGCAGATTCCCGAATATGGTGCAGGATCTGCTACTCTGTTACGAGTTCCTGTTGCTGAACTTGCATTTGGTAAACCTGGAAATACGTTCATAAGACCCCTCCTTAAGTATTTGTAATTTTAGATGAGTTAAATTAAGTATTAATAACTCATTTGGGCAAAAAAATATCCATGATATTTTTTACCCTTTTAATAAAAAAAGATTACTTGCTAATTAACAAAATTTCTGCTTCATCACCTCCTTTGTTTTCCCACCTTTCAGGTAGGTTTTTTTTCAAATAAAGAAAATCTCCTTCTTTAAGAAGATAGGAAAAATCATGGGTTTTTACTGTAATAAGGCCTTTAACTAAAAATATGATTTCAGGTTCTTTTTTTGTTAAAAAATGTCCATTTGAAACGCAATTAGCTGGTATTTTTAAATAGTAAGCCTTAAAATTATCATCGCTGAAAATTTTATAGATATTAAATTTAGAAAATTTTTGATGTGACCTTGCAGTTAATTCTTCCTTTTTAATAACCATTTCCTGTTTAAGAGAATTCTCACTTAAAACCTCACCTGGCTTAATACCCAGGGCTTCACATATTTGAACAAAAGAGGAGATAGAAGGCACTATTTGATTATTTTCCATCTGGGATATAAAACCTGCTGTTAGGTTTACCTTTTCAGCAAGTTCTTTCTGGCTCATGTTTCGGGAAATCCTTATTTCCCTGAGTCTGCTTCCAATATCTATTGAATGACTTTGCTCTAATAGGCTAATTTCTATATTTTCATCAGCAGAAATCTCATAAATGTGTGGCTTAAAGGCATCGCGATTTTTTCTTCTTGCGAGCTTAAGTGCTTTAATAAAAAAGTTCTCCTTTCTGGTGTATAATTCAAAAACCAGCTGTGTTACATGTCTTATATTCGCCTTAAATTTCTGACTATGGGCATCTCTTTCCAAAATCCAGTATGCTACACTTTCCACATCAAAAAGTCTAGGGCACATATAGGTAAAAAAGCTGTAGGTTAAATTTTCATCTTTTAAGAGGTCCTGCAGTCCGGTAAGGCTATCAAAAACATATGCCGTTGGCGTTGAAATTTTATTTTCAAGATGAGCTATAGCACCTGAGAGCTCTTCAAGATTTGACGGATTATTAATTTTCACTATATCGAAATCCTTTCTAAACTCTTCGTAAGCCTTTAAAAAAGTACTGTCGTTTTTACCCTTTCCTGATGTAAAACAGTCAATAATGTGAAAATTTTCGTTGATATTTCTTTTTAATTCCTTTATAAGGGTAGGTATGGATTTGTTAAAACTGACATAAACTACATCTCTTTTTTGTCTCAGGAAAGAATCAATAAATTTTTTAATAAAAATCTCATAGGAAGTTCCTGCATCAACTTCCCATACCACATTGTCGCCAAGATAGATATAATCAATTAATCTATCAAGGCTTTCTATGCCTGAAGATACCTTTTGCACGGTAAACGGTTACCTCTTAAAGTTCAATTTTAAGTGGAGATTTCCTTTTTTGTCAAGTAAATTAATTGTATAAGAAATTCTCACTTAGGGATTTTTAGAAGATGTCAGATTTTTTTGGTGATGCCGAGGGTGTTGCCGATCGGGGAAGCCTCTGATTTTCCCTAACTTTACACTGCTAAATACTACAAATAAGTCTGTATAGATCTTTTTTATAGGTTTACAATGGCAAATGGAAAGGTATACCTCTTACTCTCAAGAATTCTACTTGAATTCCGATATGCGTCTATATGATGGATGAGGACGTCTTTCCTCAAAAATAAATCTACCTGAAATAGTATAGGGTTTACAAATAGAATTTCTTCCTTTTCTATATGAGCTTCTTAAAGAGGAGGGGAGATTCCTCGCTTACGTTCGGAATGACAAAAAAGAAGGCTCGGAATGACGAAAGAAGGCTTGCAATGACGAAAAAGAAGGCTCGTAATGAAGAAAAAGAAGGCTTGAAATGACGAAAAAAAGTGCGTAATGACATGGTTGGATGGAACTTCGAGACCACGAAGTGCTCGAAGCAGTCTCTTCATATAAACTCAAGCTTCAGACATTTGCCTTTCCCTCAGCTATTGTTTGCGATTTACGATGAAATATTTTTTTCATGTTGGATATTCTTTTTGGTATTGTGGCAACCATTTCCTTAATTTTCTTTTAGGGGTGTTTAAAATTTAAGCGATTCACCATTTTGTTAATTGTGAGGAAACAATAAAATTTCATATAGATTATTTTTGAGGAATGTCGTCCGATTGCCTTAATTATTTGGATTTAGTATACTAAGGTAAAAAGGCAGAAAACATAATTTTATCAAAATTGATATTGATTAAAAACTCAAAGCTATGCATGAGTATACATAGAAAAGGTTTACCTATAAAAATGAAGTTTGATTTTAATTAATGTTTCGAAAAAAAGGGGGTAGAGGAAGTCCTTTTAGTTACTCCTTTCATCTTTTAGAATCTTCTTTCAGAGTAGGATGAGGTAAGTAGAAAAAAGTTAAGGAGACATAACCGTGAAAAATAATAGCAATAAATCAAAACATAGCGAAATCCTACAGAAACTAAAAGACCACTTGAAAGTCCTTTTCCAGTTTGATTGTACAGACCTTGATTTTGGCATCTATCGCATAATGAATTACAAGAGAAAGGAGATAGAAAAGTTTATTGAGGAAGACCTCATAGGATTGGTGGAAAAGGAGTTTGAGAGATATAAGACTCAAAATCAGAAAGAATTATCAGAAAAGATTGAAGAAAAGAGAAAGGAGATACAACGACTTGAAAAAGACCTTGGTGAGAAGATTCTAAAAAATGGAGAAATTGAGGAAAAATTTAGAGATAGACCTTTTGCTAAAGAGTATCTTGAACTCAAAAGACAGATTGAAGATATAGACATCACAGAAAGCATCCAGACACAAGTTTTCAATGACCTTTATAGTTTCTTCTCAAGATACTATGAAGATGGGGACTTTATTTCAAAGAGGAGATATTCCTCTAAGAACTATAAATATGCAATTCCTTACAATGGGGAAGAAGTAAAACTCTACTGGGCAAACTTTGACCAGTATTACATTAAGACAGGTGAGGTTTTTAAAGATTATGAATTCAATCATAAAGGTTGGAGATTTATATTTAGAACTGTCCTTGCAGATGTGCCTGTGGGAAATGTTAAGGGCAGTAGAAGATACTTCTTTCTCTCACAAGATGAGCCAATTGAGATTTCAAACAACACCTGCCTGATAAAATTTGAATACAGACCATTAACTGATGAAGATTTAAAACAATATCCTGTAAAAACCAAAGAAGACAAAGAAAAGACCTCAGGAATAACACAGGATGATTTAAATGCTATTTTGAAGGATAAGATCCTTGAGCAAATAAACACCATTGAACCAAAAGCCATTTTAAATGAAAAACAGGATGAAAAGACAATCCTTGAAAAACACCTCCATAGATTTACCCGCAAAATTACGAGTGATTTCTTTATCCACAAAGATCTTAAAGGATTTCTTGAAAGGGAACTTGATTACTTTATAAAGACAGAGGTTTTAGATATTGAAAGTTTTGATACAGAAAAAGAGAGATATTTTGACCGTCACCTCACAAGGGCAAAGGTGGTAAAAAGCATTGGAAATAGAACAATTGAATTTTTAGCTCAGATTGAAGATTTTCAGAAAATGCTCTGGGAAAAGAAGAAGTTTGTGCTTAAGACCGACTATGTTATCACTCTTGACCTCATACCAGAAGAGTTTCATAAAGAGATTTTAAAAAACAAAGAGCAACTAAAAGAATGGGAGGATTTGGGGTTTGGAGAGATTAAAACAAGGGATAACTTAAACAGCAAAAAGCTGCCTGTAGATACAAAGTATTTTAGTGAAGAATTTAAAGAGAGATTGCTTGAAAAATTAGGAGAAAAAGGAAACATTGACGATTTGCTTGATGGAGTGCTCGTAAAAAGCGAAAACTGGCAGGCATTGAATTTTCTTCTTGAGAAGTATAAAGAAAAGGTGCAGACAATTTACATTGACCCTCCATTTAATCTCGGCACAAATGCAGATTTTCTATACAAGACAGATTATAAAGATTCATCATGGATTACTCTTTTAGAAAATAGATTGTCTTTAGCAAAGAAGATACTAAATGAAAAAGGAAGCATCTTTGTAAGGTGTGACTACAATGGGAATATGTTTGTGAGATTGTTGATGAATATGATTTTTGGGGAGGAGAATTTTAGGAATGAGATAGGAGTAAGAAGATTTAAGAAAAATGTAATGGAGAAAGAGATAAACAAATTACCAGAAGGTGTTGACACCATTTATATTTATTCGTTAACAGACAAATTTAAATACATCTATCCTTTCAAATCAAAAGGAGAAAAAAGAGAAGGATTCTGGCGACATATGGGCGACTCAAGTGGTCAAGGATCTTCAAAAGTATTCTTTGGTAAAGAATTAGCCCCACCCAATGGAAAGCATTGGAAGTATTCGCAAGAGAAAATTGATCAAATGATTGAAAGCGGGACATTAATACTTGTTTGTAGTAATTGTGATTATAAGCATGATAAAACGCTGGGGAAATGGAGAGGTTGTCCAAAATGTGGTGCAGATAACCCAATACCTAAATATTGGGTAAAAGAACAGGAAAAAGAGGTATTAGACTCTAACTGGACTGATTTATATGGATACTCAACAACATGGAATTTCCAAACCGAAAACTCCGAAATCCTTCTCAAGCGTGTCATAGAATCCACATCTAATGAAGGCGATTTAGTTATGGACTTCTTCCTCGGTTCAGGCACAACCACTGCTGTGGCACATAAACTAAAAAGAAAGTGGCTTGGTGTTGAGATGGGGGATCATTTTGAGACAGTAGTTTTGCCGAGAATGAAGAAGGTTCTCTTTTATGACAAATCTGGTATCTCAAAGGAGGCTGATGTCAAAGAGAAATACAACGAAAAAACCTCAGGTGGTTTCTTCAAATACCACTACCTTGAGCAATACGAAGACACTCTTCACAACATAGAATTTCCACAGGAAGAAAAGGCACAGAGAATGCTTGATCTCTTCACAGAAGATGCAAAAACAGAGTATCTTATGAAATACATGCTTAAGTTTGAGACCGAGGGGAGCCCTTCACTCTTAAATCTTACTGCATTTGAAAATCCCTATGAATATAAACTAAAGATAATCTCATCAGGCAAAGGAGAGGAGATTGTAAATGTGGATTTAGTGGAGACATTTAACTATCTCATTGGCCTTAAGATAGGTAGATATAAGTTTTTAAAAGAAAACGGTAGAAAATATACATTTGTATTTGGAGAGAGGAATAGCAGAAAAACTGCGATTGTCTGGCGTCCTATTCAAGGAATAAACATGGAAAAAGATAGAGAGATAATTGATAGTGAACTTAAAGAGCTTGACCCTGATGAGATCTTCATAAATGGTGATAGCCTTGTTAAGGATTATAAACCAATTGAGAGTGAGTTTAAAACATTAATGGAAGGTGTATAAAATGTATTATTTTGCCTATGGTTCCAATATGAATCATAAACAGATGAAAAAAAGATATCCAAATAGTAAATTTATAAAAAGAGCGTTTCTGGAAGGATATGAATTCGTTTATGATGGTTATTCTGCGATTCTTAAAGGTGC
Organism: uncultured Nitrospiraceae bacterium; assembly: GCA_937139565.1. Lineage (GTDB taxonomy): Bacteria > Nitrospirota > Thermodesulfovibrionia > Thermodesulfovibrionales > Thermodesulfovibrionaceae > Thermodesulfovibrio. The sequence goes on from CAKZQH010000011.1 coordinate 16,656, forward strand.
GGTAGCAAATATAATTAAATCTCCTTCAGATAAAGTATGGGGTGGGCTTTTTGAAATAAATGAAGATGATTTAAAAATTTGGACTATTATGAAGGATATCCTATATCTTATAACAGAGAAGAAAAAGAAGTTAAAGATGAAAGCGGAAATGTTTATAAAGCAATAGCTTGTTTCAGGGAAGGGGAAAAACCTGGTCAACCCAGCAAGGACTATGTCCAGATAATAATTCAGGGTGCGAAAGATTGCGGGCTTTCAGATGATTATATTAGAAGATTTATTAAGATGGGTTGAGACAATGAAGAGTAATATATGATTATTTTGAGAAGAGAATGAAAAGCCTAAATGAAATAATAGAAATTCTTAATAAGCATAAAGAAAATTTGAAAGAAAAATATGGTGTTATTGAGATAGGGATTTTTGGCTCTTATGCGAAAGATGCTCAAAAAGAGTCAAGCGATGTAGATATCCTTGTAGAATTTGAAGCGCCTGTGAGTCTGTTAAAAATTGTCTCACTTGAAAATTATCTTTCGGACCTCATTGGAATTAAAGTTGATGTTGTTCCCAAAAAAAATATTAGAGTTGAATTAAAGGATGAGATTCTAAGGGAGGCTATTACAATATGAGTAAAAGAGAACCCATATTGTACATAAAAGATATCCTTGAGTATATGGAAAGGGCTGAAACACATATTGGCAGCATGAAAAAGGAGGAGTTTCTTCAGGATAGTAAAACCTGTGATGCAGTCATAAGGTGTATTGAGGTTATTGGTGAGGCAACTAAGAATGTTCCTGATAACATAAGGAATAAATACCCTTCAATTCCCTGGCGTGATATGGCTGGAATGAGAGATAAGATTATACATGGTTATTTTGTAGTGGATTTTGAAAGTGTCTGGCTTGTGGTAAAAGAGGAAATACCGAAATTAAAGCCATTGATAAATAAGGTTTTACAAGATTTAAATGAAACTTGAGAAATACCTTATCTTAAACAAATACCTCCTCTCCCTTTTTGGCGCAAAAAGCATTTCTGATTTGAGAGAGGAACTTAAAAACAAAAAAGAAGGTTTTGATAATGATGGGTATAGCTTTTTTGTCGATACTTTAATCGGTCTAAAAAATTTAAAAATAGATTCCGATGACCTCCTACAGTATGATTTAGCAATAAACGAATACTCTGAAAGATTATCTAAAAATAGAAGAGAGAACATTGTCTTAAAATACTTCCAATATCTGGCAGTCCTGTTTACAGAAATTTATCTTGATAGCTACTTTAACAGAAGGCAGAGTTTATTAGCTGAGCTTAATTCTTTCTTAGAAGGGTATAACCAATCTGAAAGAAAAGAAATCTCTAATTTTGAAGATAAAGATTTAAAGAAACTAGCTTACTGGATGGCTACTGGAAGTGGTAAAACCCTTATAATGCACATCAATTACTGGCAATTTTTAAAGTATAAAACTGAGCCCCTGGACAACATAATTATGATCACTCCTAATGAAGGATTATCAAAACAACATTATAATGAAATGCAAAAAAGTGGCATTCCTTGCAGATTGTATTCTGAAAACCCTTACAGCCTGACCATCAACAGAAACGAGGTCGTCATAATAGATATTCATAAACTCACAGAGGAGAAAAAAGGAGAAGGAGTGAGAGTAGAGACAGGTTACTTTGAAGGACGAAATCTTGTATTCATTGACGAAGGACACAAAGGACAGAAAACAGAAGAGCAAAGATGGAAGAGACTGCGTGAGGATTTAGGGAAAGATGGGTTTATCTTTGAATACAGCGCCACATTTGGGCAGGTAATAGATGAAAAGAACAAAGAACTGCTTGATGAATACTCTAAGGCAATAATCTTTGATTACTCTTATAAGTATTTTTACGAAGATGGTTATGGCAAGGACTTTTTTGTCTATAATTTACAGAAAGATAGTTTTTCAAAAGGTTATGAAAATCTCATACTTACAGCAAATCTTTTATCTTTTTATGAGCAGTTGCTTCTTTATGAGAAATATAAGGATGATTTAAGACAATATCTGATTGAAAAACCTCTATGGGCATTTGTTGGTAGTAAAGTAACAGGTGCAGGTATAAACTCTGATGTTTTGAAAGTGGTCTTATTCTTAAGGAAGGTGATAGAAGATAAGGAGTATTTAGAAGGAATTATAAATAAAATCCTTAATGGAAGTTTCGGGCTAATTGATCAGGAAGGCAATGATATTTTCAAGGACAGATTTCAGGATATAAGAAAAAATGGTTATGAAATAAATGATATTTATCAGAGATTGTTTAATGCAGGAAGTGGAACACTACAACTCTATGAACTTAAATCAGCAGATGGTGAGATCGGATTAAAAGTGGGAGATGGAGATTATTTTGGAGTCATAAATATTGGTGATATTTCAAAATTTAAGAAACTCCTTACAGAAAATGGCTTTGAAGTAAAAACTGATAGTTTTACTACATCCATCTTTGAAAAGATAAATGAAAACAACTCAAACATAAACATCCTCATAGGAGCAAAAAGGTTTATTGAAGGCTGGGATTCATGGAGAGTCTGTTCAATGGGGTTAATCAATATGGGTAAGGGCGAAGGACCACAAATCATACAGTTATTCGGAAGAGGTGTGAGGCTTAAAGGAAAAGGGCTATCTCTTAAAAGAAGCAATGAGAACAAATACCATGTTAAATCACTCGAAACACTCAATATCTTTGGTTTAAACGCGGATTATATAAACTCATTCCTTGAAGCAATAAGGAAGGAAGAAGTTGAATATGAAGAGTTAAAGCTACCCATAAAGCGGATAGAGGAGACAAAATGGAGGGATTTATATACTCTAAAAACCAAAGCAGACTTTGATTTTACTAAACATTTCATTGAAATTGAAGTTGATGAGAATATTGTAAGAACAATTAGAATTGACTTAAGACCTAAAATCAAACTCGCCATGGGGTTGGAATCTACAAAGGCTGAAGCAAAAGCGGAAGAATTGCACTTAGGAAAATACATCTACCTTCTTGATTGGGATAAAATCTATCTCAAAATACTTAGTTATAAGATTAGCAAGGGATTCGCTAATCTCAGGATTTACAAAGATAAATTGTTAGAGATAATAAGAAATCCAAATTATAAAGTTTATGCTTTACCTGGACAAGTATGCATAAAAAGATATATTGATTTAAAAAATCTGGAAGAAATAGTTTTGTTGATTTTAAAAAACTATATTGATAAATTCTATATTTACAAACTCAGGCAGGCAGAAACCAAACAGATGGTGTTTTCATTTATGGTTAAGGAAGATGATAACCTATCCTATGATACTTATACTCTGAAAATAGAAATTCCAAAAGATGAAAAGGAAAGAAAAAAGAGAAAAGAGGAAATAGAAAAGATAAAGAGCCTCATAAAAGAGGTGGACAAGTTATATAAAAAAGATACTAACGAAATTCCAACCCTCAATTTTGATAAACATTTATATACACCTTTGGTGATATATGACAAGAATAGAGAATTCATAAAATCAGAACCAGCAAAACTAAATGAAGGAGAGACACAATTTGTAAAGGCATTGAGGGAGTATCTAAGAAACCACAAAACAAAGGATATGGATGTATTTCTTTTAAGGAATCTCTCGAGGAGAGGAATAAGATTCTTTCAAACATCGGGCTTTTATCCTGATTTCATAATGTGGCTAAGAAAGAATGAAGAGCAGAACATAATTTTTATTGACCCAAAGGGAATACGAAATCTTGGCAATTTCAACGATGAAAAAATACAACTTCACAAGACTATAAAAGAGATTGAAAGTAAAATTCAATCCGATGGTGTAAAACCTAAACCGAAGCTTCATTCTTTTATTTTGTCGGTGTCAAGTTATGACGATATAAAAAAGACATTTGGTGAAGGTAATCACTCAAAGGAAGAGTTTGAGGCAAACCATGTTCTATTTATCAAAGACAATGATTGGATTGAAAAGTTATTTAAAAAATTACAATCTTAGCAATTAAAGCGGATTTATATGATGGTTTTTCGCGAGAAACACTTTTTGAGAAATTAGATTTGCAATACAAAGAATTACGGGTTTTTAGAGATAAAATGTAGATATATCAAGCCATTATAATTTTGAGTTGCAAAGTAATCTCCTGAGCCAGTTGTTGATTAAGAACATAATGTATGGTTCAAATGTCTTCAGGATATGTTATTTGTACCATAAACTTATTTTATTACTATATGTGAAATTTTAAAATAGTAACAACAAATTTGTTTAAATTTATTTGACTTTAAATAGGTGATGTTGATATACTTTTCTCAAGCCACGAAGGCTGAAGTAGCTCAGAAGAGCAAAGATTAGCTTTCGTGGCTTTTCTTTTTTGTAAGAAATAAATTAGCCTTACTTGTGAGGCTTTAACTTTTATAAATGGAGGAGAAAGTATGAAGAAGTTGTTTGTTTTTGTTATTACTCTTCTGTTTCCCTTATCAGCTTATGCAGTTGATCTTAATGATAAGCTCTCTATTTCAGGCACAGCCACCACTGTATATCAGTGGCTTAAAATGACTCAAGGCTACATGGATGAGGAGAAGACGAAAAAGAGGGAGGACCGGGGTAGTGCAGTGATTGATTTTAATGTATCTTTCAGACCAACTCAAAATGATGAATTCTTTCTACGAGCAAGCTTTGCAAAAGGAAGTGGTTTTCATGATGAAAGGCACTCAACCTATCCATTTAAGTTAACTCCAAATGCAGATGATTTATTTATTGATCTTAAAAACATCAATGGACACTCAAGAGATCATCTTCAGGAGCTATGGTATTCCCATAAGTTTGAAATAGAAAAGGACTCATTCATTAAGTTTACCGCAGGAATAATTGATGGCACAGGATTTATTGATGACAACAACTTTGCAAATGATGAAATCAGTCAATTTATGAATGAAGCATTAGTTAACAACCCCCTTGCAAATCTTATAAGTTATGATGCAGGTTTAGCAGGAGAGCTTGAAATCAAGGGATTTCATCTGAGAGTACTTGGTATGAGATCAAAAAATGATGAAGGTAGAAACTACAACTGGATAGGTGCACAGATTGGATACAAGCTTGAGACTTCTCTTGGAGAGGGTAACTACAGGCTTTATGCATACACAACCAATAAGAGATTTTTGGACTGGGAAGGGGAAAACTACAGAGCTTTAAAAGGATTTGGACTTTCCTTTGATCAGGAGTTAATAAAGGAAACCCTTGGAGCATTTTTCCGTGCAGGATGGCAGGATGACAAAGCCGAAGTTGACTATAAAAGCATGTTTTCCCTTGGATTAAACCTTAAAGGAAGTGTATGGGGAAGAAAGGATGATGAAGTAGGATTGGGTTATGCGTATTTGAAGTCTCCATCAAAAAATCCTGAGCTAAGCAGAAGCCAGGTTTTTGAGGGATATGTAAAGTTTCAGCTACTAAGCTACAAATTTTTAAGCACTGATTTAACATTTGATTATCAGTATGTTAAAGACAGTCTAAGGGAAAATGGCAGTCAGGCAGCTAACATTTACAGTGTAAGATTTAACATTAACTTTTAAGGAGGAACAGGATGAAAGTTTTAAAAGCGATAATAAGCATCATTGTGGTTTTATTCTTTGCAAGCTCATCATTTGCTCACTTTGGAGTAATTCTTCCCTCTGATGACATTGTTGGAGAAAAAGATCCAAAGAGAATTACTCTCAAGGTTTACTTCATGCATCCATTTGAGCAGGAATGGTTAGATATGGAAAAGCCAAAGGCTTTTGGAGTTTTAATTGGAGAAGATAAGATTTCAATTCTTGATGCTCTAATTAATAAAAAAGTTAAAGGAAAGAATGCTTGGGAAGCTCAGTTTGCTATTAAAAAGCCTGGCGACTATATCTTTTATCTTGAACCCCAGCCTTACTGGGAGCCAGCAGAGGAAAAATTTATTGTCCATTATCCAAAGGTAGTTGTACAGGCACTTGGAAAAGAGGAAGGGTGGGACAAAGAAGCTGGACTTCCCATTGAGATAGTTCCACTTACTCGGCCATATGGGCTTTGGGTTGGAAATGTTTTTCAGGGAGTTGTGAAGGTTAACGGAAAGCCTCTTCCTTTTGCAGATGTTGAGGTTGAGTATTTTAACGAAGGCGGGAAGGTAAAAGCACCCAAGGAATCATATATTACTCAGGTAATTAAAGCTGATGCAAATGGAGTTTTTACATATGCTATTCCAAAAGCTGGATGGTGGGGATTTGCGGCATTAACTGAGGCAAAAGATAAAATTAAAAAAGATGGCAAAGAATATTCAGTGGAACTTGGCGGAATTATCTGGGTTAGAGCGAGGGATATTAAATAATGCACATATCAGAAGGCGTTCTTTCAGCACCGACTTTGATTGCCGGTGCTGTTCTCACATTTATTGGAATTGCCATTGGCCTTCGAAATATAGGAAATGACCATATTCCAAAGGTAGCAGTTCTTTCTTCAGCTTTTTTTGTAGCCTCTCTAATCCATGTACCAATTGGGCCTTCTTCAGCGCATCTTGTGCTTAACGGACTCGTAGGAATGCTTCTTGGTTGGGCAGCCTTTCCCTCTATTTTTATTTCTTTGCTTTTACAGGCAGTTCTTTTTCAATTTGGCGGAATAACAACTTTAGGAGTTAATACCTTTGCAATGGCAATGCCGGCAGTTATATGCCATTATTTGTTTAGAAAGATGTTCCTTCGTGGGAAAAATCTTGCCTTATTAGGAGGATTTTTAGGAGGAAGTCTTTCCCTTATAATAGCAGCCCTTTTTATAGGCATTGCCCTTGTTGAGACAGATAAAAGTCTATTTGCAGTTGCAGGTACTGTTCTTGCTGTGCACCTGCCAATTGCCCTTGTGGAAGGAGTAATTACAGCATTTGTAGTAGTATATCTTAAAAAGGTCAAACCGGAGGTATTAAATTGGAAAAAAAATTCAGATTAATAAAAATTATATCCGTTATTTCCATTTTATCGTTCTTTTTTGTACAAAGTGTCCTTGCCCACAAGGTAAGTACCTATGCTTATCGTGAGGGAGATAAAATCAAGGGAGAATGCTATTTTGTTGATGGCTCTCCCTGCAAGAAAAGTAAGGTGGAGGTCTATAATTCACGGGGTGAAAAGGTAATAGAAACATACACCGATGATAAGGGTCTTTATCTTTTTGAAACACCTGAAAAGGGAGAACTAAAGATTGTGATAATGGCTGGTGAATCTCATAGGGCTGAATATAAAATTTCTGCTCTTAAAGATAGAGAAAAAGATAAAGAAAAAAAGGAGCTATCAAAAAACTCTGAAAATACAAAAGTCACTTTCAATAAAGATGAGCTTAGACTAATAGTAAGCGAAGCTGTTGAAAAGGAGATGGCAGGGTTAAGAGAGGAAATCTCTCTTTTACATAAGAAGATGGATAAAATCTCACTTAGAGACATCATCGGAGGATTAGGATATATAATAGGAGTCTGGGCAATTATAATGCTTATCAAAAAAAGAAAAAATGCATCTTGAGGTATTCTCTGAAGGATCAAGCCCTATTCATAGGCTTGATCCACGGGTAAAGATTATTGTTTTTACGATTTTCAGCATACTTTGTGCGACCTCCACAGGATTAAAAACTCCATTTTTATATCTTTCTTACTCTATATGTCTTATTTTGCTTGCAAGGGTTAAGTTAAGACCCTTTCTTAGCAGACTCTTTCTTGCCAATTTTTTCATACTTTTTATTTGGATTTTCATTCCTCTCTTTTATTCAGGAAATACTCATTATTCAATTGGACCATTGAAAATTAGTAAGGAAGGAGTTATGTATGCTCTTTCAATTACCCTGAAGTGTAATGGTATAATCATTGCAACTATTGCCCTACTTTCCACTTCTACGGTATTCTCTCTTGCCCATGCACTTTCACATCTTAAGGTCCCTATAAAACTTATTACTATATTCTTCCTTTTTTATCGCTACATAACGGTAATTCATCTTGAATATTTGAAAATAAAAAGAGCTGTATTGACTCGAGGATTTATAGCGAGAACAAACCTGCATACCTATAGGACTTTCGCATATATTATGGCAGGACTTCTTATTAAAAGTTATGAACGAGCAGAGGAGATTTATAGAGCAATGCTTTGCAGAGGTTTTAAGGGTTATTTCCCTCTATTTGAACATTTTAAAATAAGAAAAAGTGATATAATATTTTTTATTGTTGCTAACTCTATTTCTATTTACTTCTGGATTTAGGATTGAAGGACCCAATCATAAAATTAAGAAATATTCACTTTAGTTACGAGGGAAGAAAAATCCTTGAGGATTTAAATCTTGAAATCCGAGAAGGAGAAAGATTAGGACTTGTAGGGCCTAATGGCTCTGGAAAAACAACTCTCCTTTATATCATTATGGGACTACTTAAACCAGAAAGAGGTTCAGTTGAAATTTTTGGAAAAATTAGGCAAAAAGAACGGGATTTTTTAGAGGTAAGACAAAAAATAGGGCTTCTTTTTCAGGATTCAGACAGTCAGCTATTCTGTCCAACAGTAAAAGAGGACATAGCCTTTGGACCTCTTAATTTAGGATTGCCTAAAGGAGAGGTGGAAAAAATGGTAAGAAGAATTCTTAAAATTCTTGGACTTGAAGGTTTTGAAGATAGAGTAACCTACAAGCTTTCTGGAGGAGAGAAAAAACTGGTCTCTTTAGGTACTGTCCTTGCCATGAATCCTGTATGCTATCTCCTTGACGAACCCTCTGCTGGTCTCGATGAAGTTACTGTAGAGAGAGTTTTAAGTTATCTTAAAACCTATGCGAAAACCTATTTAATTGTCTCCCACGATAGAAAATTTTTAGAGGAGGCAACAGAAAAAATCTATATCCTAAGAAATGGCAAAATTTCAACTCTATAATTTTTTTCTCTTATCCACAATTCGTATTGCTTTACCAGGAACTCGCTGAATGGTTCCTTCTGGCACAATCTGAATTTTGCTTCTAAAGCCTAAAAAGTCATAAAGCTCCAAATCAAGCTGTTCAAGCTCCTTCTGAGTAAGTCCATTTTCAGCCTTTTCAACAAGTATAGTCATATCATCTTTGCCTTTTATGGTCTCAATAACAAGCTGATAATAGGGTGAAAGACCTTTAAACTTAAGGAGAATCTGCTCAACCTGAGAAGGATAGAAATTTACACCCTTTACTTTCAGCATGTCGTCAGTTCTTCCTCTAATTCTTCCCAATCTCATATGAGTTCTACCACAGAGGCATTTCTCGTGAGAGACAATCTTTGATATATCTCTTGTCCGATAACGAATAAGTGGAAGACCCTCTCGAGTAAGGGTGGTTATCACTATTTCTCCTTCTTTGTCTTCAGAAAGAGGCTCACCTGTCTCAGGATCAATGACCTCAACTATGTAATGATCTTCCCAGACATGTATGCCCTCTTTTGCTTCGCAGTCAATACCAAGACCCACTCCTCCTGTCTCAGTAAGTCCTATTATATCAAAGGTTTGTATGCCCATCTCCTTTTCAATTCTCTTTCGGTACTCATCTGACCATGTTTCAGCTCCAAGCACAGCAACCCTAAGCTTTGTCTCACTAAAATCAAAGCCACTTTCTTTTGCAACCTCAATAAGCCTAGCTGGATAAGAAGCAATTGCACCAAAGGCAGTGACTCCTAAGTCTTTAATAAGCTTAAGCTGCATAAGGGATCTTCCAGCACCAGCAGGTACAACAAAACAACCAAGCCGTTCAGCACCGTAGTGAAACCCAAATCCGCCGTTAAAAAGCCCAAAGGACGGCATGATCTGAATCCTGTCTTTCTTAGTAAGCCCTGCTGAAGCTAAGCATCTTGCCATGATTTCACCCCATTGAACAATGTCTCCAGGAGTCATAGCATTTATAACAGGCACTCCAGTAGTTCCAGAGCTCATATGCATGCGAGCACATTTATCTATCTCTACAGCAATATGAGAAAAGGGATAACAATCTCTTAAGTCATCCTTGGTTGTAAAAGGCAGACTTTTCAGGTCATCGAGACTTTTTATATCCTCTGGCTCTATGTCCTTGAGTTTCTCTTTTAGCTTTGATGGAGAGTTTTTAAGAAAGCGAATGGTCCTTCTAAGTCCCACTAACTGGATTTTTTCAATTTCTTCCCTTGGTAGAGTTTCCCTTTCAGGATTGAACATACTCACACCCCTTTATAAAAGACTTTTTATTATCCTCATCAAGAAATGAAAAATCCTCACATTTAAATAGGCTTGTTTTCTTTACAAAAACTCCAAGTAGAAAAGTATTAACCTGTCTCATTGAAACCGAAGACAAGGCTGCCTTAATATCTTCTTCAGTAAAGGAAAAAATTCTATCTCCAAAGGTCATTGCATAATCAATCAGATCATTGCTTAAAAGAATAACCATATCAGCATTGCCTCTTTTTACAAGACCACAAAGTCCCTCTCCGATTTTCATCTGAATCTCGACAGTCCCTCCCTTTTTTGCCATCCCTTTAATTTCTGTTGAACAAACTGAAAGACCTTTTTTAATTGCAGCTTGCGCAATCATGCGGGAGAAAAAAATAACACCCTGCCCACCTTTACCAAGCACAACAAGTTTCATTCTTTTTTCTCCTCAATTTTGTCCATAGTAAAAGCCTTTGTAGGACAAACATGAACACAACAACCACAACCAATGCAAAGGGTATAATCTATCTCTACAGAGTTTTCCTTTTCATTAAAATGTATTGCTGGACATTCAAACTCTAAGATGCAAAGCTTACATCCCTTACAAAGAGCTTTTTTAAGAAGGACGCTGTATTTAGGATTTGAAGAAATACCCTCCTTGGTGTTTACGCAAAGGTGCCTGAATATAACTACCGCAGGAAGACTTTTTTCTCTAATAAATGTCCTTGCCTTTTTAAGAACTCTAACTGATTCTGTATAGTCATAGGGATCCAATACTTTAAGAAATTCCAATCCCAGACCTTTTATTACAGATTCTATTTCTATTGGAGTTACTGATTCACCAGAGGAACTTACATTATCTGATAATGTTTTTTGATTTCCTGTCATAGCAACCGTTTTATTATCAAGAATTACTGTTAAAAAAGGAATCTTATAGTGAACAGCATCTAAAAGAGGTTGTATTCCTGTATGGAAAAAAGTCGAATCTCCAATAATTGATACTACATCCTGATCCTTACCTGCGAGTTGATAGGCCTTCTTAAATCCGAAACCAAAGGAAATACTTGCTCCCATGCATAATATCGTGTCAGTGACTCCAAAATTTAATGCAAGAGTGTAACAGCCTATATCTCCTGCATATATGGCTTTCTTACCAAAAACTTTCTTTACAGCAAAAAGACCAATTCTATGCCCACAACCAGGACAGAGGGAAGGTCTCTTTAAAGGAGGAACATGAATCGTCTTTTTTGGCTCAATAAGATTTAATTTAACAAAAATTTTTTCACAAACATCTGGAGTAAGTTCACCCTCAGATGGAACAATTCCATTTCTTCTACCTTCTGTATTTAATTGAAGCTCTATAACAGGATAGGTTTCCTCAATTGTAATTACTCTTTTAAACGATGAAACCTCCAAATTTCCAAGGGGATATGGCATGTCTATCTTAGCGAGAGTAACCCTATTCTCAAGTCCATGTTCTTCAATGAGCTCATATATATAAGAAAAAACTGCTCCGCTTGAGAGAATGAGCATGTCACCGCTAAAGAAAAAACTTGGCCTGTTTGTAAGTCTTATTTTTTCTATCTTTTCATTTAGTTCCTTGTGAAGAGAAAGCCTTCCCTTAGGCGTAGATGCATATCTAAAAAGTTTTTTATCCCAATCCTTTAAGGTTTTGAAATGGGGGTGGAGAGTTTCAATAGAAAATTGTTCATCTATCTCAACATCTGCTCTACCATGAGAAACCCTCGTAGAACTTCTTAGCATTACAGGAATTTTATATTCTTGACTTAGGGAAATAGCTTTTCTTGCAAACTCATAGGCTTCTCTAACATTAGATATATCAAATACAGGAATCTTGGCAGCCATTGCAAAAAAGCGGCTGTCCTGTTCTGTCTGAGAAGAATGCGGACCCGGATCATCTACACTTACGACAACCATGCCTCCTTCTGTGCCAATATAAGCTGAATTCATAAAAGGATCCATTGCCACATTAAGACCTACCTGCTTCATTGTAACTGCAGACTTTATTCCGGCAAGACTAACTGAATGGGCAATCTCGTAAGCAACCTTTTCATTTATTGCCCAATCAATAAACGACGTAATTTCTCTTTCTTTTACTATCTTTTGAGCTGCAGGAATAATTTCACTTGATGGAGTACCTGGATAGCCGGTTATTAATCTTACTCCAGCTTGAATTAAACCATAGGCAATTGCTTCATTACCTGAAAGATACAATCGAGGCATCTAAATATGATAAAAAAAAAGCCTTTTATGTTTCAATGAGAGTAAAACCCTTAACCTCTTTGATATTAATGGACTTTTTATGGCATTCCTCCTTGAGGAATAGGCCAAATTTTGAAAATTAGAGAAATTAATTTTAAAATACTTAAATCTAATAGTGTAAATATCCTGAAAATAAAGGGAGGATGAATGAAGGTTTTTAATACTCTTACTGGTAAATTGGAGCTTTTTGAACCCATTGAGGATAAAAAAGTGGGGATTTATGCCTGTGGCGTTACTGTTTATGATCTCTGCCACATTGGTCATGCAAGAAGTGCGGTAGTTTTTGATGTAATAGTTAGGTATTTAAGATATAAGGGCTATGATGTAAAATTTGTCAGAAATTTCACTGATATTGACGACAAAATTATAAAAAAAGCTAATGAAGAAGGAATTTCCTGGAGCGAGGTTGCTGAGAAATATACACGGGAATATTATATAGACATGGATAAACTCGGTATTATGCGAGCTAATATAGAACCGAAAGCAACCGAGCACATAGGTGAAATGATAGAAATCATTAAGGGGCTAATTGAGAAAGGACATGCCTATGTTGTAGAAGAGGACGATGGTAAAAGTGTTTATTTTTCAGTTGAGAGTTTTCCGCAATACGGAAAACTTTCCCATAGAAAGATAGAGGATCTTTTACATGGAGCAAGAGTTGAGGTAAATGAGAGAAAAAGAAATCCCCTTGATTTTGCTCTGTGGAAAGCATCTAAAAAGGGAGAGCCATGGTGGGATTCTCCTTGGGGAAAGGGAAGACCAGGTTGGCATATCGAGTGTAGTGCCATGGTGTTTAAGCATCTTGGTCAGACCATAGATATTCACGGTGGAGGTGCGGATTTAATATTCCCACATCATGAAAATGAAATTGCGCAGTCAGAGGCATATACAGGAAAACCCTTTGCAAAATACTGGATTCATAATGGTTTTGTTACCATAAATAAGGAAAAAATGTCCAAATCCTTGGGCAATGTACTAAATATAAGAGATCTTCTCCATATTTACGATGCAGAAGCTTTAAGAGTTTTTTTACTTTCCAGTCACTATAGAAGCCCAATAGAATTTGATCACGAGTACATAAAAGAATCTGAAGCAACACTTGATAGGTTTTATAGCACCCTTATGCGAATCGATGAATTCGAAAGAGGGATAGTCTCTGGTAGAAAAAAGGGTACTAATTCATCTGCTCTTGAAAGTTTGCTTGAAAAACTTCCTCAGGAGTTTGTCTCTTCTATGGATGATGACTTTAACACTGCACGGGCCCTTGGAGGGATTTTTGAACTTATTAAAGAGGTAAATAGATTTATGGATCAAAATCCACAGGAAGAACAACATATTCAATTATTAACAAGGGCAAAGATTTTATTAAAAGAACTAGGTAGTGTTCTTAACCTTTTTCAAAGGGAGCCTATTGATTGGTACAGAGACTTGCTTAAAATAAAAAAGATTGAACTTTCTGAGGAGGATATAAATAATTATATCAAAGAAAGAGCAGAGGCTAGAAGTAATAAGGAGTGGCAGAGAGCAGATAAAATTAGAAATGATCTTTTTGCAAAAGGAATCCTTTTAGAGGACAGGCCAGACAGGACCATATGGAAAGTAAAGATAACCTAATAATATACGGAATTAATCCAATTATTGAAGCCTTTAAGGTTAAAGGAGCTCTAAAGGAAATATACATTGCCAAAAATAGACTGCCCAAGCTTACACATATTGTAACCCTTGCAGAGGTAAATGGTATTCCAGTTAACATCGTTGATGAAGTATTTATAAATCAAAAAGTTAGAGGAGTTCATCAAGGTGTAATTGCAAGGATTAAACCTCCTAAACGTATTTTCTTAGAGAAAGCTTTAGAAAAAGCCTTAGAGAAAAAAGAAATACCTCTTTTTTTTATTCTTGATTTAATCGAAGATCCTCAGAATTTTGGTTCTATTCTAAGAGTGGCTGAAGCAGCAGGTGTTCATGGAGTAATTTATCAGAAAAAAAGAGCAGTAGGGCAGGTATCATCTGTGTGGAAAGCTTCAGCAGGCGCTATTTGGCATGTTAATCTTATTGAGATAAATAACATAAAGTATGCCATTAATTTTCTAAAAGATGAAGGATTAAAAGTTGTTGGAGCCGAGGCAGACGGAAAACTTTCTCTTTGGGAGGCTGATTTTTCTGGTCCTTTAGCAATTGTTTTGGGTTCTGAAGGCAAAGGAATCAGGCAAACAGTAAAAAAACTTTGCGATGAAATAGTCTATATTCCAATGAAAGGACAGATAAATTCTTTAAATGTAGCTACTGCCACAGGAATTTTAGTATTTGAAGTTTTAAGGCAAAGAAGGAAAAGATTACTTTAGGAGAAATTCTTTAAAGATTCGATAAATTCTTTGATACTCCGCATAGGCTACTTTTAATGCAATACCAAATTTTTCCATATCAGCGGAATTAATTACCATATTTGCCCCTAACGAAAAGGCCTGAATTCGGTCTAAGGTTTTAAAATTTTTACCTGTAAGCACTAAAAAAACATTTCTTCTTAAATACATGGGCAAAGAGTTTACGTGTGTGATTACACGATTATTCGGATAGGGCTCATCGCCGAAATTTTCGTAAACAGAAATTAAAGATATATCGTCAGAGTTTAATAAGAAAAGAGCTTCTTCTATGCTAAGTGGAGTAATACAATCAAATCCTGCTGTTTTTAAATTTAAAGATACAATTTTTGCCAAATCAGGATCATTTTCACATATTATAGCCTTAGGCATTTTGCCCTCTTTTAAGCTTTCTTTCGTAATCTAGATCAAGCTTTAAACCTTCTATGTCAGTGGTTTTTTCGCCTCTTAGTGCTTTAATGTTATCAATCTCTTTTATAACCAGAGCTCTCTGAGATGCATAGGCTATGGCAGTTTGTTCGGTGATGAGGCCCTCTTTGTATAACTCCAGAATTGACTGATCAAACGTATGCATTCCCACAGAACCTGATGTTGCTATTACGTGGTAGAAAGTTTTATCAACAGTTTCTCCATTTATTATTAAATCTCTTATCCTTAAATTTTTCCTCATAACTTCTGTAGCAACCACTCTGCCACCGCCTATTTTAGGTAAAAGCCTTTGGCTTACAACCCATTTAAGGGTATCAGCTACTCTCAGTCGAATATAATTTTCATCTTCTGGTGGAAACATGCCTATCATTCTTCCAATTGTTTGTCCCGCATCGGTTGTATGCATAGTACTAAGCACAAGATGACCTGTTTCTGCTGCCATCATAGCAATCTCAAGGGTCTCTCTATCTCTTATCTCTCCAACGAGTATCACATGAGGAGCCTGCCTTAGAGAAGCTCTCAAGGCATCGGCAAAGTTATTAAAATCTACTCCTAATTCTCTTTGATTAAAGGTTGATTTTTTAGGAGAATGGATAAACTCAACAGGATCTTCAAGAGTAATTATATGGCAAGCTCTGTTTTCGTTTATTATGTTTAGGATTGCTGCTAGTGTGGATGATTTACCTGATCCTGTAGCACCTGTTATCAAAACAAGTCCCATTCTTTCCTTAGCAATTTCATTAACAACAGGAGGAAGTCTTAATTCTTCAACAGAAGGAATTTTTAGAGGTAATTTTCTCATTACAATAGAGTAGTATCCTCTTTGAGAGAATATGTTTACTCTGAAACGGGCACTTGGAATTGAATAACTTAGGTCACAGTAACCGTTAATTATAAGATTTTCAATCAATCTTCTTTGTGAATTAATCATTCCAAGGGCTAAAATTTCTGTATGATAGGCTGTAAGCTTGTCAATAGGAAATTCATCAATATATACAGGTCTTACTTCCCCCCATAGGGTTACCTGAAAAGGCCGACCAACAGTGAAGATAATATCTGAAATTTCCTCATGGAAAGCACAAATTTTTTCTAAAAGAAAATCTATTTCCTGTTTTCTCATCTAAATGCTTCCTCTGGCAGTTCTTTTAGATATTTACTAAGTTTTTGTTTATCTACAGCTCTATTATAGGCATCTTCAGGTGTAATTTTCCCTTCTTCAAGTAAAGAAATTAGGGCATCGTCCATTGTTTGCATTCCTATCTTTTTACTCGTCTGCATTGCTGAAAGTATTTGATGGGTTTTACCTTCTCTTATTAAATTTGCTACTGCGTAGGTATTAATTAAAACTTCACAAGCTGCTACTCGTCCTTTGCCATCAGCTCTTCTTAGGAGTGTTTGTGCAATAACTGCTTGCAGTGATTCGCTAAGGGATGTTCTAACCTGAGCCTGTTGTTCAGGTGGAAAAACATCTATAATACGGTCAATTGTTTTAATTGCCGATGAAGTATGAAGGGTACTAAATACAAGATGTCCTGTTGCTGCTGCCTCAAGGGCAAGTTGGATTGTCTCTATATCTCGCATTTCTCCAACAAGTATAATGTCTGGATCCTCTCTCAAAGCTGCTCTTAATGCCTTTGCAAAACTCTCTGTATGCGTACCCACTTCTCTATAGGATATAACGCATCCTTTATTTGGATGAACAAACTCAATTGGATCTTCAATTGTAATAATTCTCTCTTTTCTGTTTGAATTTGCATAGTCAATAATTGCAGCCAAGGTGGTTGATTTACCTGAACCTGTTGGACCTGTTACAAGAACAATACCCTTTTTTAACATGGCAAATTTTTTAAGAACCGATGGTAGTCCAAGCTGATCAATGGTTTTAATCTCATTCGGAATATGCCTAAAGGCAGCACCTATTCCTTCTTTATGCATAAAATAATTAACACGAAATCTTGCAACTCCTGGAATTTCATGAGCAAAATCTAAATCTCCTGTTTCTTCGAATATTTTAATTTTTTCCTCTGGAGTTATCTCATAAAGTAAGGCTCTTAGTTCCTGATTATCTAATACTTTATATTGAACTCTTACAAGTTCTCCGTGAATTCTCAATACTGGCTGGCTTCCTGAAACAAGATGAAGGTCACTTGCTTTGTTTTCAAGCATTAATTTAAAAAAGGCATCTATTTTTGCCATGAATGATTATACCATTATTTGATGGATAATGGAAGTAATGTTATACTAAAAAATTAAAAAATGTTAACAGAGCTTATAATTTTTGATTTGGATGGCACATTAATAGATTCCTGTGAGGACATAAAAGAGGCACTTAACTATTGCCTCGAAAAAAGAGGTATTTTGGGTTTTACTTATGAAGAGGTAAAAAAAATGGTAGGAGAGGGGGTTAATACACTAATACAGAAAGCTCTCTTAAACAGATCTGCTCCTATACCGCTTGAGGAAGTAAGAGACTGTTTTTTGGATTATTATAGAAAGCACATAACTGACCATTCCTGTTTGTATCCTGAGGTTCGTGAAACCTTAGAGGGTCTTAAAAATATAAAGAAAGCTGTAGTTTCAAATAAATTAACAGACTTAAGTATAAAGGCAATGGAGAATTTAGATATACTCAAATACTTTGATTTTGTTGCAGGCGGAGAGTTTTTCCCCGAAAAAAAACCCTCTGCGCTTCCTATTTTAGAGACCATAAAACTTTTCAAAACTGTTCCAGAAAAAACCATTGTTGTGGGAGATAGTGATATTGATATTAAAGCAGGTAAGGCAGCTAATGTAAAAACTGTGGCTGTTACTTATGGTTATAGAGATAGAGAGCTTCTTCTATCTGCAGATTTTTTAATTGATAAACTTAGTGAACTTTTGAACATTTTGAGGAATTAGGAAATTGAGTTATTTTATAGTTTTCGCAGGAAAAGGAGGAACTGGAAAAAGCACTCTTGCAGCTTTAACGGTTAGATATCTAAAAGAAAAAGGTCTTTCTCCTATCCTTGCAGTTGATGCAGATCCTAATTTTTGCCTGCCTGAACTTTTAAAAATTCCCTCCTTTGAAACTTTAGCTGAAGTGAGAGAAAAGGCGCTTCAAGACAAGAGAGAAGGTATATCCCTTGATGATTGGCTTGAGCTTGAGATAAACAGGATAATTGAAGAATCCGAAGGCTTTGATCTTCTTGTAATGGGAAGACCGGAAGGAAGTGGTTGTTATTGTGCTATAAATAATATTTTGAAGAGAATTTTGCAGGATCTATCAAAAAATTACAGATACATAGTTGTTGACAATGAGGCTGGAATGGAGCACATAAGCAGAGGAATTGTAAATAAAATAGATCTACTCTTTGTTGTGGGAACCCAAGCTAAGAGTAGCATAGAAGCAGCATTGAGAATTAATGAGCTTATAAAACAATTAGATATAAACGGAAAGAAAGGAAAATTTAGTGAAGGGAAAAAAATTCTTCTAATTAATCAAGCTACAGATTTAATTGAAAAACCTGAAAAATTAAATATAGAGTTTGAGAAGGTCCTGTATGTAAATTTTGATGAAAATGTGAGGAAGATGAGTGAGAAAGGTGAAAGCATTTTTTCTTTACCTTCTGACTCGCCTGTAATAGAGAGATTTTTTAAATTATTGGAGGAAGAGATTGGGTGAAAAATTTAAAAGACTTGTTGAAATAATGGAAAAACTTCGCTCTGAGAATGGTTGCCCATGGGATAGGGTTCAGACCCATGATAGTCTAAAAAGATATTTACTTGAGGAAACCTATGAATTGATCGAAGCTATTGAAAAAAGAGATTACAAAGGTATGAAAGAAGAGCTAGGAGATTTGCTTCTTCAGATAGTCTTCCACAGCGAAATTGCTAAGGGTGAAGGAAAATTTAATATTGACGATGTAGTTGAGACAATTTCAACAAAAATGATTAATCGTCATCCCCATGTATTTGGTGATGCTAATTTTAATACTCCTGAAGAAGTATTAAGTCAATGGGATGATAGAAAAAAGGAGGAAGGCAAGCTGAAAGAATCGCTATTAGAGGGCATACCATTAGCCCTTCCAGCTTTACTTCGAGCTTATAAAATTCAATCAAGAGTAGCAAAGGTTGGTTTTGACTGGGAGAATTTAGATGGCGTAATCGATAAAATAGATGAAGAAATGGCTGAACTAAAAGAGGCTGTAAATTTAAAGGATAAGGATAAAATTGAGGAGGAAGTAGGAGATCTTTTATTTAGTATTGTAAATTTATGTAGATTTCTAAAAGTGGATCCTGAAACTGCTCTTAGAAAGACAAATAGAAAATTTGAAGAAAGATTTAAAAAACTTGAAATGATTGCTGAGGGAAAAAATAAATCCCTCAAAGAAATGACCCTTTCTGAGATGGATTTGCTTTGGGATCAGATAAAAAAGGAAAAAAATATATAGTTTTTGTAATTTTTTGGGAACCCAAACTTTTCGCTAATTTATGAAATATAAAGATTAAGAAATTTTCCTTTACTTTTTAAACATGGCCATGTTATAAAAGAGAAGCTTAGCATTTTGCAAGCATTTAGTACCTGCCGTTGGTGGGGAGATTAAAAGGAGGTTTTAAGAAGTATGGCTTTTGAAGGACGTGTTAAGTGGTTTAATGAGTCGAAGGGATTTGGATTTATTCAGCAGGATGGCGGACAGGATGTGTTTGTCCATTACACCTCGATTAAAGGTGATGGATTCAAAACCCTCAAACAGGGTGACAGAGTAAAGTTTGAAGTTGTTGAAGGAGATCGCGGACCTAAAGCAGTTAATGTAGAAAAAGTCTGAAAATCATGAAGAGGAGCCTGCGGGCTCCTCTTTTATACACCTTTCTCCATGCCTCTTCCAAATTGGGTTAAATCTCATCTAAAAGATATCAAAAAAACTCAAAATTATTTAAAAGCCCGCAAGCTAAATACGGTTTGTGAAACCCTCAGGTGTCCAAATAGAACTCTTTGCTACAGTAAACCAACAGCAACCTTTATGATCTTAGGAAATATATGCACCAGAGGCTGTAAATTCTGTAATGCTGAGTTTTCAATTCCCGAGCCTGTTGATTTGGAAGAGCCAAAAAGAATTGCTGAGGCTGTAAGAGAGTTATCGTTGAGATATGTTGTGATAACTTCTCCAACTAGGGATGATTTACCAGATGGAGGAGCACAGCATTTTGTAAACACGGTTTTTAAGATAAAGAGAGAAAATCCTCGAACCTTAATAGAAGTTCTTGTTCCTGATTTTAGCGGTAATAGAGATTCTGTGGAAGCTGTTGTAAATTCGGAAATTGCTGTATTTGCTCACAATATTGAAACAGTAAAAAGATTTTACAATACCGTAAGAAAAGGTGACTATGAACGTTCTTTAAGTTTAATTAAATGGGCAAAACAAATAAGAAAGGATATTTTTATCAAGTCAGGATTTATGGTTGGTCTTGGAGAGACCTATGAAGAAATTTTAGAAACTCTAAGGGATTTGAGGGATGCAAGTTGTGATATAGTTACCATAGGTCAGTATCTTCAACCTTCAAAAAAAGCTTTGCCTGTTGTAGAATATATAAAGCCAGAAGTTTTTAATGAGATTGCCCTTTTGGCTAAAGAGATAGGTTTCAAGGCTGTACTGAGTGGGCCGCTTATAAGAAGTTCCACTCAGGCATATGAAATATATATAAGTTTAAAGGGAGGTTAGAAAAAATGGAAAATTTTGAGTTTTATAATCCTACAAAAATCCTTTTTGGAAAGGATACAGAAAAGAAGATTGGAAAGATTTTAGCTAAAGATGACATAGAGAGAGTTCTCTTTTTATATGGTAAATCCTCAATAAAAGAAACAGGGCTTTATGATAAGGTTGTTAGAGCACTTAAGGAAGAAGACATTGAATATATAGAACACAGGGGAGTAAAACCAAATCCTGTGCTTTCACACACAAGGGAAGGAATTGAAAAAGCAAAGCGTTATAATGTGGATGCCATATTAGCGGTTGGTGGTGGTTCAGTAATAGATGAAGGAAAAACAATTGCAGTTGGTGCTAAGACTGATAAAGATATTTGGGATTTTTTTAGGAGAGAAAAGGAGATAAAAAAGGCTCTTCCCATTTATGTCATTCTCACCGTAGCTGCCACAGGAAGTGAGATGAATGGCTATGCAGTAATAACAAATGAAGATACTAATGAGAAACTTTCAATTAGCTCTCCCCATATATATCCGCGAGTTTCCATTCTCAATCCTGAGCTAACATTTACAGTTCCTCCACGGTATCAGGCCTATGCTGCGGTTGATGTAATAGCCCATGTAATTGAATATTATTTTACAGGTCAACACTGCCCAAATTTACAAAATCGCTTCATAGAGGGAATAATAAAAACAGTTATGGATACAACTAACTCAATACTGAGGGATCAAAGGGATTATAACGCAAGAGCAGAATTCATGTGGACAGCTACTCTTGCCCTAAATGGTTTATCTCAGGTTGGTATAAAGGGAGGAGAGTTTCCTAATCATATGATTGCTCACGCACTTGGGGCTTTATATGATATTCCCCATGGTGCCTGTTTAAGCATTGTTATACCAGCTTGGATGAAGTGGTATAAAGATAAAAATTCTCATCAGTTTAGGAGATTTGCTGAGAAAATCTTTAATCTTTCCGATGAAGAAGGAGGTATTAAGGCTATAAAGGCTTGGTTTAGTGAAATTGGTGCGCCTGTTAATCTTAAAGAAGTGGGAATTGAAGAAGGCGAAATTGAAAAAATTGCTACCAATGCTCATAACATTGCCACTGTGTGGAAGATGGATAAAACTTATACAAAGGAAGTATTGACAGAAATACTGAAAAATGCAAAAGATTAAATAAAAAATGGAGGGTAAAATGTTTGATTTTCCAAGAATTAAAAGGCTGCCCCCTTATGTTTTTGCAGTTGTTAATCAGCTAAAAACAGAACTAAGAAGAAAAGGAGAGGATGTTATAGACCTTGGCATGGGAAATCCTGATTTGCCTACACCTAAGCATATTGTTGAAAAATTATGTGAAGCTGCAAAGCTTGCAAAAAATCACAGATATTCAGCTTCGAGGGGAATAACCCAATTAAGGTGCGCAATCTCTGAGTGGTATAAGAGAAGATTTGATGTAGATATTGATCCAGAAACAGAGGCAGTGGTTACAATTGGTTCTAAGGAAGGATTAAGTCATCTATTACTTGCTTCTGTTCAGCCAGGCGATGTAGTGCTCACACCCTCACCAGCTTATCCAATCCATCCGTATGGTGCAATTATTGCAGGTGGAGATGTGAGAACCTTTGATATATGCCCTTGTATGGATTTTTTTGAAGAGCTTGAGAGAGCCTACAAAAATTCATGGCCAAGACCAAAGATTCTTATTATTAATTTTCCTCATAATCCAACCACTGCAGTGGTAGAGAATTTAGATTTTTTTAGAAAAGTGGTTGATTTTGCCAAAGAAAACAACATTATGGTAATTCACGATTTTGCTTATGCTGATCTTGTATTTGATAATTATGTAGCTCCAAGCTTCTTACAGGTTCCAGGAGCAAAGGATGTGGGTGTAGAGTTTTTCTCAATGACAAAAAGCTACTCTATGGCAGGCTGGAGAGTAGGCTTTTGCGTTGGTAACAAAGAAATTGTAGGAGCTCTTACTAAGATAAAGAGTTATCTTGATTACGGAATGTTTCAGCCTATCCAGATTGCATCAATAGTTGCATTAAGGGGTCCGCAGGATTGTGTTGAGGAAATCAGAAAGACCTATGAGCGCAGAAGGGATGTTCTCATAAAAGGTCTAAACAGCTCAGGATGGAAGGTGGATCCTCCAAAAGCCACAATGTTCGTATGGGCAGAGATTCCAGAACCTTTTAAAAAGATGGGTTCCCTTGAGTTTGCAAAGTTCCTAATAAACGAGGCAAAGGTAGCTGTTTCTCCTGGTATAGGATTTGGAGAAGGAGGCGAAGGATTTGTAAGATTTGCCCTTGTTGAGAACGAACATAGAATTAGACAGGCAGTAAAAGGAATAAGAAAGGCGTTAAATCTTGTGCCTTCAGTTAAGAAAATCAAAAAAGCTATTTAGGAGGAAGGATGAAAGAGGTCAGGGTTGGAATTATTGGTTTTGGAACTGTTGGTACTGGTACAGCAAAAATTCTCCTTTCTCAAAGAGATAATATAAAAAATAGAACAGGCATAGATGTTGTATTAAAAAAAGTAGCTGATAAGGACATACAAAGAAAAAGAGATGTAGAGCTTCCTGAAGGAGTGCTTACAGCAGATGCTTGGGAAGTTATTAATGATCCTGAAATTGATATTATCGTAGAACTTGTTGGAGGAATTACCGTTGCAAAGGAATTTATCACCGAAGCTCTTAAGAGAGGAAAGCATGTTGTTACAGCAAATAAAGCATTACTTGCCGAAGAGGGAAATGAGATATTTGTCCTTGCAAGACAGAAGGGTTTGCAATTAGGTTTTGAGGCAAGTGTAGGAGGAGGAATTCCTATTATTAAGGTAATGAGGGAAGGACTTGTGGCAAACAAAATGTTAGCTATCTATGGCATTATAAATGGAACTACAAACTATATTCTTACTAAAATGACCTACGAGGGGATAGATTTTCAGGATGCCCTTAGAGAAGCTCAGCAACTTGGTTATGCTGAGGCAGATCCAACCCTTGACATTGAAGGAATAGATTCTGCCCATAAAATTACCATTCTCGCCTCTCTTGCCTATGGAATCCCCCTTAGCTTTAACAGGGTTTATTGTGAGGGAATTACAAAAATTACTGCTCAAGATATAGCTTTTGCTAAGGAATTTGGATATAAAATCAAACTTCTGGCGATAACAAAAATTTTAGATGGCGAGATTGAAATTAGAGTCCATCCTACAATGATTCCAGAGGATTATCTTATCGCTAAGGTTGACGGAGTTTTTAATGCCATATATATAGATGGTGACAGTGTGGGTGCAACTCTTTATTATGGAAGAGGCGCAGGAAGTCTTCCAACCGGAAGTGCTGTAGTAGCCGATATTGTAGATATCGCAAAGGGAGCAAATCAGATGCCTCTTGATTTTTCCTCTCCCTTTAAAATTAAGCCAATAGAAGAAATAGAGAGCATGTATTATTTTCGCTTTACAGCCCTTGATCGACCAGGAGTTTTATCTAAAATTTCAGGAGTTTTTGGTGAACACAATATCAGCATTGCTTCTGTAATTCAAAAGGGTCGTTCTAAAGCAGGTGCTGTTCCTCTTGTAATCCTGACTCATAAAGCTCGGGAAAAAGATGTGCTTCAGGCAGTGGAAAAAATTGACCAGTTACCAGTTGTGGCTGCAAAGAGTGTATTTATAAGAGTTGAAGGACAGGAAACCTAATTTTTTGAGATATCAAAGACAGATAATAATACCTCAAATTGGCGAAAAAGGTCAGGAAAAACTTAAAAAATCTAAGGTTTTGATTGTTGGGGCAGGAGGACTGGGTAGTGCTGCAGCCTTTTATCTTGCGAGTTCTGGCATAGGATACATTGGAATTGTAGATCCAGACATTGTAGAGTTAAGCAACCTTCAAAGGCAGATTCTTCATAACGAGGACCATTTAGGTATGCCCAAACCTATTTCAGCTATGATAACATTAAAAAAATTAAACAAACAAGTTAACATTCTTCCCTATCTGGAGGAGATTAATACTCGCAATGCTGAAAAGCTAATCCATTCTTATGATGTGGTAGTTGCCTGTCCAGATAATTTTAAAACCCGTTTTATTTTAAACGAAGTATGTTTTAAGAAGAATAAGCCCCTTATTATAGGTGCTGCTTCTAACTTTGAAGGTCATGTTTTTGATATTATTCCTCCTAAGGGTCCCTGTTACAGTTGCCTTTTTGAGAATGCCCAAGATGATAAAGAACAAGTTGGCATTTTAGCACCTGTAGCTGGAGTAATAGGTACCCTTCAAGCAGTTGAGACAATTAAGCTTCTTCTTCAAATTGGAGAACCTTTACATGGGAAAATGACCATTTATGATGGAATAAAAGGAACTTTTAGAGAGGTAAGGTTCCTCAGAGATTCTTCGTGTAAGATTTGTGAATGATGTTAAAGATTAAAAGGGAAATATATGACGAGATGATAAAATACTGTTTTCAGTGCATACCCAATGAAGCCTGCGGTATTCTGGCGGGTGATGATTGGGTTACAGAGATTTATAAAATCAAAAATATAGAAAGCTCTCCTGTTAGTTATTTTATGGACCCTGTTGAACAGCTCAAAGCAATGAAAGATATAAGAAAAAAAAAGATTGAAATGGTAGCCATATTTCACAGTCATCCTCTTGGAGGCTTTTATCCCTCTCAAAAAGATATAGAACTCTCTTTTTATGATGTTTATAATGTAATTGTATGTTTAGAGCCAGAATTGGTAGTTAAGTGTTTTTATATAATGGATGAAAAGATAAAAGAGGTTGATATTATCACTGATTAAAAATGATAAGGAAGATAAAATATTTTATCCTTTTTATTTTTCTCTTTATTTTGGGCTGCTTTGCAGGCTATCTTTACTGGCTTTTTTCAGATTTGCCAGATGTAAAGACTCTCGAAGGTTACAGGCCTCTTGAGGCATCAATTGTTTATTCTGCAGACGGAAAGGTGCTAACCGAGTTTTTCTATGAGAGAAGAAAATTTGTGCCCCACTATGAGATTCCAGACCGGATTAAAAAAGCCTTTGTTGCAGCAGAGGATGTAAGATTTTATAAGCATCCTGGAGTTGATATAGTGGGTATTTTAAGGGCTTTATACAGAGATATTAGGGCTGGTGGGATAGTTGAAGGCGGTAGTACCATCACTCAGCAACTTGCAAAGATGCTTTTTTTAAAACCAGAAAAAAGCTTAGAAAGAAAAATCAAGGAGGCAATACTGTCTATTCAGATTGAGAAAAAATATACAAAAGATGAGATTTTAGGACTTTATCTAAATCAGGCCTATTTTGGTAACAGAGCCTATGGTATTGCTGCTGCTTCAGAGGCCTATTTCGGTAAATCCTTTAAGGATATTAATATAGCTGAGATAGCTCTTTTAGCTGCTTTACCCAAAGCACCATCAGCTTACAACCCTTTTAAAAGACCAAATATAGCCTTAAAAAGAAGAAACATAGTTTTACAGAAAATGCTTGAAGAGGGCTTTATAACGAAGGAGCAATATGATGAAGGGATAAAATATCCACTACCTGAGCATCCTCATTGGAGAAAATTTGAGGCTCCCTATTTTGTTGAAACTCTAAGGCAGGAACTTGAGGCAAAATATGGAGAAAGGCTTTATAAGGATGGTCTCAGAATTTACTCAACCATTGATTATAATCTTCAAAAAATAGCAGAGAGGGCTGTAGTAAAGGGACTTGAAGAGATTCATAAAAGAGTAAAGCCTCAGGTTCAGGCTTCATTAATTGCAATAGATATTAAAACAGGACATGTGAAAGCTCTTGTAGGTGGAAATGATTTCTGGGAAACCCAATACAATAGAGCTTTTGCTCTTCGTCAGCCAGGCAGTGCTTTTAAACCATTTGTTTATGCTGTTGCTTTGATGGATGGATTCACTCCTGATGATACACTCTTAGATGCTCCTGTAAGCTTTCCCGGAGCAACTCAGGGAAAGCTTTGGACTCCTAAAAACTATAACAACGAGTATCACGGAGAAGTTTCGCTAAGAAAGGCAATAGCACTTTCCTTGAATGCAGCTACAGTTAGGCTTGCTGCGCAGGTTGGAATAAAAAATGTGGTTGCTTTCGCACAGCAATGTGGTTTAACCACAAAAATTCATCCATATCTCTCCACTGCATTAGGAGCTGCTGAAGTAAAACCCATAGAGCTTACAGCTGCTTATTCAGTTTTTGCCACAGGGAAAAAAATCACTCCTATTTTTTATGAAAAAATCACTGACCATAATGGATTAGTTCTTGAAGAAAATAAGATAACAGTAGAGACTGTCCTGCCAGAAGAGATTGTTGAGCCTATGAGAGAGCTTTTAAGAGAGGTTGTTTTGTCAGGGACTGCACAAAGGGCAAAGGAAATAAAGAGGGAGATTTATGGAAAAACAGGAACCACCAATGATTTTTCCGATGCCTGGTTTATAGGCTTTGATGACGCTCTTCTTGTTGGGGTGTGGGTTGGAAGAGATAATAACAAACCCATAGGACCAAAAGAAGCAGGAGCAAGAGCAGCGCTTCCTATATGGATTGAATTTATGAAAGAAGCAAATCTTTTCTAAATGTTAAAATAAACTGTGGGTAAAATTATAACTATTGTAAATCAAAAGGGCGGGGTTGGAAAAACAACGACAGCACTAAATTTGGGTGCTTCATTAACCATTGAGAAGAAAAAAATACTCCTTGTAGATTCAGATCCTCAAGGAAATTTAACAACAGGATTGGGAATAAAAAGGGAAAATTTAAAAAGAAGTCTTTATGATCTCTATATAAACTCCATATCTGCAGATTCTGTCTTGATTAAAACTCAAATAGATAATCTCTGGCTAATTCCTTCAACAATAGATCTAGTAGGAGTTGAGGTTGAGCTTATTCAGAAGCAAAATAGAGAATATCTTCTTAAAGGGATAATTTTACCTTTGGCAAAAAATTTTGATTATGTAATTATTGATGCTCCACCTTCCTTAGGACTATTAACATTAAACTGTCTTGTAGCTGCTGATTCTATAATAATTCCAGTTCAGTGCGAATACTATGCCTTAGAAGGTCTTGGACTTCTTATGAAAACTGTTGAGCTTGTGAGAAATCTTAATCCTAATTTTCAGATTGAAGGAATTCTTCTTACTATGTTCGATGGGAGAAACATACTTTCAAAACAGGTAGCAGAAGAGGTGAAGAGATTTTTCGGCAAAAAGGTTTATAATACCATAATACCCAGAAATGTTACCCTTGCTGAGGCACCAAGTCATGGTAAACCAGCAGTTTTTTATGATATGCGTTCAAAGGGTTCACAAAGTTATATGAGTTTTGCTATGGAGTTTTTATTAAATGAAGAAAGCACTCGGTAAAGGATTAGATGCTCTAATCCCTAAAAAAGAAGACTCTCTTATTGAGGTTGAGCTTGAAAGAATACTTCCGGGAGATGTTCAACCAAGAACAGGTTTTGACGAAAATTCTCTAAAAGAGCTTGCTCAATCAATAAAGGAAAAGGGAATAATCCAGCCTATTGTTCTTTCAAGGGTTGGTGATGGAACTTTTAGAATTATTGCAGGAGAAAGAAGGTGGAGGGCTGCTAAACTTGCAGGACTTGAAAGGATTCCTGCAATTGTCAAAGATGTTTCACCTGCTGAAGCAGTAGAGATAGCACTCATTGAAAACATTCAAAGAGAAGATCTCGATCCTGTAGAAACAGCTATGGCTTTTGAGAGGCTTCTCAAAGAATTTAAACTTACTCAGGAAGACTTATCCCAAAGAGTAGGAAAGGATAGAGCAACAATTGCTAACTATTTAAGAGTTCTCAGGCTTCCAGAGGAAATTAAGAGTCTCCTCAAAAACGGTTCAATAACTATGGGTCATGCAAAGGCAATTCTTTCAATTGAGGACATTGAAAAACAAAAGGAAGTATCGGAGCTTGTCATAAAAAAAGCTCTCTCTGTGCGACAAACAGAAGAATTGGTTAAGAGGATTGAAAAGAGAGTTATGCCTAAGAACAAAGAGAAGGCACCAGAGATAACAGAACTTGAGAGCAGACTTACCAGTGTTCTTGGAACAAAGGTTCGAATTCATCATAAAGGAAAAAAAGGAAGGCTTGAGATTTCATATAATTCGCTTGATGAACTAGATGGGATACTGCACAGGATACTAAAAGATTGATCAATAGTAGTTGCACTTAATCACTGAAAAAACTTTGAAAATAAATAATAATAAACTAAAAAGATTTGACAGAATAAGGAAAATCTTATTAATATTAAAAGTATTCCTTCCCAAAGGAGGTTTGTAGGTGGCAGGTCATTCCAAATGGGCTCAAATCAAGCATAAAAAAGCTCAAGTTGACGCAAAAAGGGGGAAAATTTTTACAAAGCTTGTTAAAGAGATATCGGTAGCTGCTCGGCTTGGTGGAGGTGACCCAGAAAAAAATCCGCGCCTCAGAGTTGCAATTGAAAAGGCAAGAGAAGTTAACATGCCTATGGATAATATTAAACGAGCAATAATGAAAGGAACAGGAGAGCTTACGGGAACTTCCTATGAAGAGATAACTTACGAAGGATATGGGCCTGGAGGAGTGGCGCTTTTAATTGAAGTCTTAACCGATAACAAAAATAGAACTGTTTCTGAAATAAGACATATCCTTTCAAAGCATGGTGGGAGCTTGGGAGAGTCAGGATGTGTATCCTGGATTTTTGAAAAAAAAGGCTATGTCCTTGTAGATAAAAAAACTATTGATGAAGACACACTCATATCTGTTGCTCTCGAAGCTGGAGTTGATGATGTAAAAAATGATCCTAAGGAAGAAAACTATGAGCTTATATGTTTTCCTGAAAAGCTAAAAGAGGTAAAAGAAGCCTTGGAAAAAGCTGGTATAAATGTCGCTCTTGCAGAAGTTACAATGCTCCCTAAAAATTATGTGTCCTTAGAAGGTGATGATGCAGAAAAAATGTTAAAAATTATGGATGTATTAGAAGACCATGATGATGTGCAGAATGTATATGCAAATTTTGATGTTTCTGATGAGGCAATGAATAGGGTAGCAGTTTAGAATGGAACTGTCTATTAGACTTACATTTAAGAGAAAATTTATTGCCGGTCTAATAGTAACAATCCCTGTAGCAATTAGTATTTTCATACTCATTCAACTCTTTAAAATAGTAGATGGTTTCCTTGGACCAATTTATGATTATATTTTTGGAAGACATGTTGCAGGTCTTGGGTTTTTAACTGCTTTGATTCTTGTATTTATTGTAGGAGTTATATCTACGAATGTATTTGGGAAAAAATTGATTGACCAAGTAGAAAAAATACTTTTTCTGAAAATTCCTATTTTTAAAAGTCTTTATTCGTCTCTCAAGCAGTTAATTGATGCCTTTTCTCCTGATAATAAAGCGGCATTTCAAAAGTTTGTTATTGTTGAGTACCCTAGAAAGGGAAGTTTTGTTTTTGGCTTTCAGACAAAGGTTTGTTGTTTAAAAGAAGGGGAACAGGAAAAAAAGCTTGTGGCTGTGTATATTCCTACAAATAACCTATATCTTGGAGAAGTGGTTCTTTTTGAGCCAGAGAGTGTTATTCATACAAATATTCCAGTACAGGAGGGAATAAAAATAATTCTTTCAGGTGGCATAGCAGCCCCAGAAATTATAAGAGGTGATAATTAGTGGATGTAGTAATTTTGGCAGCAGGATTAGGTACTCGAATGAAGTCATCGCTGCCAAAGATTCTTCACAAAATCTTCGATAAACCGATTATAGAATATGTTATTGAATTAGCTAAGAGTATAAATCCTAAAAATGTTATTGTAGTTATTAATCCAAATCTTAAAGAAGTTGAAGATTATTTATCTAAATATGATGTAAAGGTAGTATTTCAAAGTGAGCCAAAAGGAACAGCTCATGCTCTTTTGAGCGCTCTTCCAGAGCTTATTAGCTCAAAAGTTCTTATATTAAACGGAGATACACCCTTGATAAGAAAAGAAACTCTTCTAAGATTTTGTGAGATTTTTGATAAAAACAATCATGACCTATCAATACTTTCCTTTTATCCAAAAAGAGAACATTCCTATGGTCGGATATTAAGAGACGAAAAAGGGAAAGTTAAAAAGATTGTTGAAATTACCGATCTTATGGAAGAAGACAAGAAAGGAGAAGAGGCAAATAGTGGAGTTTATCTTTTAAAAAGAGAACTCTGTGAATTGGTAAGAGATATAAAGGAAAACCCTCGAAAGGGAGAGTTTTATTTAACTGATATTGTGGAGATTTCTGTAGGAAGACATTATCAAATAGAAGCCTATCCTTTGGCTGAGGAAGATGAATTAATTGGAATAAACACAAGAGCTGAATTATCTTTGGCAACTAAATATTTAAGAGATAGAATTGTCAATGAGTGGATGATAAAGGGTGTAACTTTTTATGATCCTTCATCAGTTTGGATATCTCCGTCTGTCACAATTGGTGAGGATACAATCATTTATCCTCAGGTTTATCTTGAGGGAGAGACATCAATTGGCAAAAACTGTAAACTTTATCCTTCAGTTAGGCTTAAAAACTGCATTATTGAAGACAATGTAGAGATAAAGGACTGTACAGTTATTGAGAATTCTCAAGTTAATAAGGGAGCAAAGGTTGGTCCTTTTGCTCATATTAGACCAGAAACAACGATAGGAAGAGATTGTCGAATCGGTAATTTTGTTGAAGTAAAAAAATCAGTAATTGGTGACGGTTCTAAAGCTGCTCATCTTGCCTATTTAGGTGATGCCATAGTAGGTAAAAATGTGAATATAGGTGCTGGTACCATTACATGCAACTATGATGGAAAGAAAAAACACCAAACAGTCATAGAGGATAATGTATTCATTGGAAGTGATACTCAGTTAGTAGCGCCTGTCATAATTCATAAAGGAGCATATGTGGGAGCAGGCTCTACAATTACAAAGGAAGTACCCGAAGATGCTTTGGCAATTAGTAGAACACCCCAGAAAAACATTGAAGGCTGGGCAAAGAGAAAAAGGGAAAAGAAATAATGTGCGGAATAATAGGATATATCGGCAGTAAAAGCGCCTTAGAGATTGTCCTGGATGGACTAAAAAGGCTCGAGTATCGAGGATATGACTCGGCTGGAATAGCCTTTCTCGATAATGGTCGTATAAAGACTGTAAAATGCAAGGGAAAAATTAAAGACCTTGAAGCACTTGTTGATAAAAATGTGATTTCTTCAATTGCTATTGGTCATACTCGATGGGCAACTCATGGAAGACCCTCCTATGAAAACGCCCATCCCCATTGCTCAGGAACAATTGCCCTTGTTCATAATGGAATCATAGAAAACTATGCAGAGTTAAAGGAAGAACTAAAGAAAGAAGGATATATTTTTAACTCTGAAACTGATACTGAGGTAATTGCTCATCTGATAAATAAATACAAAAAGGAACTTTCCTTTGAGGAGGCTACTCGAAAGGCAGTGTCTCACTTAAAAGGCTCCTATGCTATTGTTGTGATGGATGAAAGTGAGTCAAACAAGCTAATAGGCGTTAGAATGGAAAGTCCTTTAGTTGTAGGAGTTACAGAGACTGAGAAATTTATAGCATCTGATGTTCCTGCTTTTCTCTCTCATTGTAATGAGACTATTTTTCTTGAAGATGGTGAGATGATTGTACTTACTCCAGAAAGTTTTAAATTATATACTATTGATGGCAAAGAAAAAAATAAAAAACCAGTTAAAATCACTTGGACAGCATCCATGGCTGAAAAGGGTGGATTTAAGCACTTTATGCTTAAAGAGATATACGAACAACCCCGAGCATTAGCAGATACCATAAGAGGAAGGGTTTTACCTGATGCTTCTTCAGTTGTATTATCAGAATTTCATTTAAATGCAGAGGAAATTTCACAATTTAAAAAACTTTATCTTATTGCTTGCGGAACATCATTTCACGCTTGCATTATTGGAAAATATATGATTGAAAAGATAGCCAGAATACCAGTAGAAGTTGACATTGCCTCAGAATTTAGATACAGAGAGGTTCTCTTTGAGAAAGATTCGCTTCTTGTAATTATAACTCAGTCAGGAGAAACTGCAGATACTCTTGCAGCTCTTCGGTATGCAAAAAAGTCTGGAATAAAAACCATGAGCATATGTAATGTGGTTGGAAGCACTGCATCGAGAGAAGCTGATGCAGTTTTTTATACCCATTCGGGGCCAGAGATAGGAGTCGCATCTACCAAAGCATTTACCTCTCAGATAGTTGGACTTTATCTATTTGCAATAGCACTTGCATCTTCAAGAGGGATGATAACAAAGGAAACTGAGGAAAAATTTTTAAAAGACCTTTTACTTCTACCAAGAATGGCTGAAGAAGCTTTAAAATTAGACAATAAAATTCAACAACTTGCAAAGGAAGTTTACAGAAAGCCTAACTTTTTATATCTTGGTAGAGGATTAAATTATCCTGTTGCTCTGGAGGGAGCCCTTAAATTAAAAGAGATATCCTATATACATGCTGAGGGATATGCGGCAGGAGAGATGAAGCATGGTCCTATCGCACTCATTGAAGAGGGTTTCCCAGTAGTTTTTATTGTTTCTAATGATATTTATCTTGATAAAACAGTATCCAATGTACAGGAAATAAAAGCAAGGGATGGTTTCATTATTACCTTTTCAGATACTTTAACAGACAAAATCATGGAATTATCGGATAGATTTATTCATGTGGAGGGGATTAATAGCTACTTAAATACAGTACTTTTTAGCATTCCTCTTCAGCTTTTTGCTTATCATGTGGCTCTTTTAAGGGGATGTGATGTTGATCAGCCGAGAAATCTTGCAAAGAGCGTTACAGTGGAGTAATTTTTTCAAAAATAAATTTTTAGAGGGGTATGGACATGAAAGATTTCCCCTTAGGGGAGTTAAATCCCGCTCAACAGGAAGCAGTACTTTATTGTGAAGGACCACTTCTTGTGCTTGCAGGCGCTGGAAGTGGGAAAACAAGAGTTATTACTTATAAGTATGGTTATCTTACCCGTTGTTTAGGGTATCATCCGTCTTCAATTTTTACTGTAACTTTTACAAACAAAGCAGCTGATGAAATGAAAGAGCGAATCTCTCGAATGTGTAATGGAAACTGTAAGAATAGCTGGATAGGGACTTTTCATTCTCTTTGTGTAAGAATTTTAAGAGCTCATATTGATCAAATTGGATATCGAAGGGATTTCATAATTTACGACGAGGATGACCAGGCTACTTTAATAAAGAGAATCTTGAAAGAATTTAATATCCACGAGGTGCTCTGTAAGTGCGTAGTGTCAAGAATAAGTAATCTTAAGTCAAATTTTATTACCGCCGATGATTATGCAGGAAAAGTGGAAGGCTATGAATTTGAAGAGAGATTGGGCAGAATATATGCAAAATATCAGAATGAACTTAAGAAATATAATGCTCTTGACTTCGATGATCTCATACTTAAGGTCATCACTCTTTTTACAGAGAGAGAAGATTTACTACAAAAATACGCTGAACAATTTAGATATATACTTGTGGATGAGTTTCAGGATACTAACAAATCCCAGTATTTGCTCCTTCAAATGCTTTCTAAATATCACAAAAAAATATGCGCTGTTGGAGATGATGACCAAAGTATTTACCGATTCAGAGGAGCGAATATTCACAACATTCTAAACTTTGAGAGTGATTTTCCAGAGGCTAAGGTTGTCAGATTAGAGCAGAATTATCGTTCTACCAAACACATAATTCTTGCATCCACGGCAATGATTTCTAAAAATTCTTTAAGAAAATCGAAGAATCTGTGGACAGAAAGAGAGTGGGGAGAGAAGCTATTTTACTGTCAGCTTGGAAACGAAGAAGAAGAGGCAAAGTATATAGCAAAAAATATAAAAGATTTATATCTTAAGGGCGATTATGAATACAGAGATTTTGCTATTTTATATAGACTGACCTTGCAGGCAAGAGCCTTAGAAGAGGCTCTTCGCATTGAAGGAATTCCCTATCAGGTCGTAAGTGGAGTTAGCTTCTATCATAGAAAAGAGATAAAAGATGTAATTGCATACATGAGATTTCTTTTAAATAAAGAGGATAATGTGAGTCTTTTAAGAATAATAAACACGCCTCCAAGAGGAATAGGCGCCTCAGCAATTGCAAAAATTGAACAGGAAGCAAAAAAAAGCGGATGTTCCTATTACGAAGCTATCAAATTAATCATAAACGATGAAACAGCTCCTGAGTCCTTAAGGCAGAAACTTTTATCTTTTCTATCCCTTATTGAAGATTTATCAACAAGAGAATATAAAAGCGCTGCAAAAATGATTAAAGATATTTTGAATACTACAGCCTATCTCGAAGAAATAGAAGAAGACAGAATTCAGAATGTCCTGGAACTCTTGTCTTCTGCTGAAAATCTGCCAATTAGAGATTTTCTCGACAAGGTCTCCCTTATTTCTAATGTAGATTCTTGGGAAAGCAAGAAAAACTATGTCTCTCTTTTGACTCTTCATGCTGCTAAAGGCCTTGAGTTCCCAGTGGTATTTATTGCAGGCTGTGAAGAGGGAATTTTACCGTACTTTAAAGCTCAGGACGATCCCGCAGAGTTACAGGAAGAAAGAAGGTTATTCTATGTGGGAATGACAAGGGCTAAAAATCTTTTATTCATTACCACGGTTAGACAGCGTAAGCTGTATTCAAAAGTGCAGAATCAAGAACCTTCCAGTTTTATTAAAGATATACCTCCAGAGTATTGCTGTTGTGTAAGAAAGGATTATTCAACTTTTAATGTAGATAAAAAGGATGTGGAAGTTCGCAAGACAAAAGCACCTTTTGTCATTGGATCTAAGGTAAAGCATCCTACATGGGGAATAGGAGTTGTTAGAGATTGTTATGGTGAAGGAGATGATTTAAAGGTAGTTGTTAATTTTCCTGGCATAGGGGTTAAAAAATTAGCCCCCAAAATTGTAAATTTAGAGAGGGTATAGAGATGAAAATAACAAAGGAAATGGTAAAACATATTTCACTTTTAAGCAGGCTTGAATTAGATGAAGGAGAGATAGAGGTCTATCAGGAGCAATTAAGTAGAATCATTGATTATGTTGAAAAGCTTAATGAAGTTGACACTCAAGAAGTGGAGCCAACCTCTCATGTTCTTACGCTAAATAATGTATTTAGAGAGGATGTAGTTAAGGGGTCACTTTCTAGGGAAGAAGCTCTGAGAAATTCACCTGACTGCACGGAGAAATTTTTCAGAGTGCCAAAGATAATTGAATAAAACCACTAAGGATTTACATGTTAAGAAGCTTTCTTAGAGCAAAAATTCATTTAGCAAAAGTTACAGAAGCTAACCTTTTTTATGAAGGTTCAATTAGCATTGATATTGAGCTACTTGAGCTTGCTCAAATCTTACCCTATGAGCGAGTGTGGATTAGTAATATGAATAATGGAGAAAGATTTGACACCTATGTAATTCCAGCTCCAAGAGGCTCAAAGACCATCGGACTAAATGGTCCTGCAGCAAAAAAAGCCTCTGTGGGAGATAGAATTGTTATCTTCTCCTACGGTTATTTAAAGGAAGAAGAAATCCCTATTCATCATCCAAAAATTGTTATACTCGATGAAAATAACGATATAGTTAAAAGCTATTCTGCTTCCTGTTCTTTTGAATAGAGATAATCAACTAGAAATTAATGGTTCCAGGTTTAGAGTTTTTAGAGCTGTCTCACCAATAGTGTCTTTATTTAGATCATTTATGTAGGGCATGATTCCCAAGCAAGGGATATCAAGGAGCTCCTTTAGCACATCAGGATTAGTTTTTTCCGCAATATCATTTTTTGGTGGTTCATTAAAGTTTATAATAAATCCTTTTATTGGAATTTTTTTATTTTTTAATGCCTCCACTGTAAGAAGAGTGTGATTTATAGTGCCAAGTATGGGTTTTGTAACCAGGATTACAGAAAGTTCCATATCTTTTATTAAGTCTCTTACAAAATAATAATTAGATTTTTTCTTTTTTTCCTTTGCAAGAGGCACCATCAATCCACCAACCCCTTCAACTAAGAGATAGTCATATTTTTTTTGCAAGATCTCAAAGGCTTTAAAAATTTTTTCTATTTCAACTTCTTTATTCTCAATTCTTGCTGCTACCAATGGACTAAGGGGTGTTTCGAATTTAAGTGGGGTAATTAAATCTACAGAATCATTCATTTCAGCCATATCCCTCAAAAACATTCCATCGCTTGGAAGAAGGATACCATCCTTGTTAAGGCATCCCGTCTCAATTACTTTCATTGCGCCAATCTTTAATCCTTTTTTAATAAAACTTCTTAATAGTGCAGCGGTGACTAATGTTTTTCCTGCTCCTGTATCTGTTCCTGTAATAAAATATGCAGCTTTCATCTAAATACCTCCTTATTGATTATCTCCTAAAGTTCCCTTATTTTTAATTAAACTCTCAAGTGATTTAAATGAAGCATTTTATTGCTTTTTGTTCCTTTAGCTTTTATCAAATCCTCCTTCTCATTCTGGGCCTAAAGCAAATATATCGTTATATGGTATAATGTTGTAGGAACTAAAGGCAAGCTTAAGAGGAGGAATTTGTGATAAGATTTGAAGAATTGCAAATGAGAATTATGGATGCAGCGAAGAATTATCTTGAAGTTTTTGATATGGCAACTCTTGTAGAGCAGTATTCTTTGAATAAAGAAAGTAAGCTTTCTATGACTTTATCAGAAATAAAACCGCCATATCCTATCAGTGCAACAGTCTCTTTTTCTTATGATGTTCATCAGACAAGTTCTTCTGTTTTCTTAGATGAAGAATTGGAAGATGAATTTGATAATGCAGTGGAAATCGATGTGATTATTAATATTCCCCATATTGATGGTTATAATGACATAGCTGAGCTTTTTGAAGAAATTAATGCAGAGTATGGTGACTTGGAGCCTGTTTTGGTGAAAAAAGAGTTTTATCGTAAGGATTTAATTGAAGCGGAGGAATATGAGATTTCTTATTCCTACATAATTGGTGGAGAGGAGCTAAGGGATTTACAGTTTTTCGAGGAAATGTTTTTTGAATTGAGCAATATTTTAAGATTAATCTATGAAAAAATGAAATTTTTTTTAGATATGACCTGGTATAGGGAGAGAGAGGATGATATTTTTTAATGAGATTAAGACTGTTCTTTTAGATATGGATGGGACAATTCTTGATAAATATTATGACGACTATTTTTGGGAAGTTTATGTTCCAACCCGTTATGCTGAAAGACAGGGAATAACATTTGAAGAGGCTCAAAGAATTCTTTTTTCAATGTATAAGGCAGAAGAGGGCACTCTAAATTGGACTGATATTGATTTTTGGAGTAGAAAGACAGGCCTTGATATTTATAAATTAAAAAAAGAAGTGGCTAATCTCATAAATCCCCATCCAGACGCAGAGGAGTTTTTGAATTTTTTAAATGAAAATGGGAAAAGTATATATCTCGTAACTAATGCTCACAATAAAGTTATGGAACTTAAACTCGAAAAAACAGGTTTTCACAAATACTTTGTGAAAACCTTTACATCTTTTGACATTGGTTATCCAAAGGAGAGACCTGAGTTTTGGGAAAGGCTTA
The DNA here is from genome assembly GCA_937139565.1 of uncultured Nitrospiraceae bacterium. GTDB lineage: Bacteria > Nitrospirota > Thermodesulfovibrionia > Thermodesulfovibrionales > Thermodesulfovibrionaceae > Thermodesulfovibrio. The sequence goes on from CAKZQH010000011.1 coordinate 55,202, forward strand.
GGAAAATCATAAATTTTGAGCCGGAAAGCACCATTTTCGTTGATGATACAGAGGAAATTCTTCACAGAGCCAAACAATCGGGAATTAAACTTTCTATTTTAAGAGGTGTTTCCAGCTCAAAAGCAACACCTAAAAAATCCGATTACTTTCTTACAATCAATAGTTTTAGAGAAATTATAAGAATCTGAGAATTTATAAAAGACCTAACTCTTTTTTAAGCCACATTTTTATTTTTTCATTAATGGGACAAATTCCGTATTTTATGAGCTTTCTATTTTCTTCTACGGCTTCGTTGAGCATTTCCTGAGGAATATTGTCTATCTTGGCAATTGTTTCGCTGAAGGCATTGCCTTTATGCATCATAAGAAAAAGCTCTGGTTTTTTGCCTGAGGTTTCGATGTAGAAAACATATCCCTTTACTGGTTTCTTACAAACAATTGTTGAGCCTTCTTTTACTACTAAGGGTTCCATTACTTTTGTAGGATCATGATCCCAAAGAATATGTTCAATATAGTAAGGTTCCTTTTTTATGTCCTCAAAGGTTAACAGTTCTTCCCAAATCATATTATTCACCTCCCTTTTTTTCTTCTTTCTGGTACTATTTTATAAGGAATTTTTCCCTCGTTGAAATCCTGAGAAACATAAAGGCCACAATAACATCTACCGTATTCTTTAATATCCTCTAAACTATAAACACAAGGGCATATTATATCTTTATCTTTTTCTTTATCTCCAGATGCGAGTCTGCATGGACAACAGCGATATCCATAACGCTCCTCATTTTTTAGAAGTCCATCAATTATCTGCATTACAAACTCTTTATCTTTGTTTAAGAAAATACCCTTTAAGCTTGCATATTTTGCTAAGTTTTCGTAAATTTTTTCTCTATCCATCAAATTTCTAAAAGCTTTTTTAATTTTTCCTCGTCAAAACCAATTAATGATTTTTCTACTACAATAGTAGGAAATGTCTGGTCTGGGTTCACTTTTTTCAACTCCTTAAGAACCACCCACTGTTCACCACTATCAAGGGTATCAACTTCTATATTTTCGTATTCAACTTTATGATTATTAAGAAATTCCTTTGTTTTCTTGCATGCTGGGCATGTACTCAATGAGTATAGTTTAATTTTTCTATGCATTTCCTGTCCTTTTATTTTTGTTAAAAGTGTTATTCAGGGTTAACTCAATATCTTCGAGCATTTCAAAATTGGCAGTTCTAACTCGCTCCAATGGAAGCCCAAGCATTTTAGCTAACTCTTCAAAAGGTATTTTTGATACATAACAAAGCTCAGCAATTAATATTTTTAAAGCATCATCTTCAATAAGAGCTTTCAAATTATCGTCAGCTAATTCTACTCTATCAATAGCATCCTGAAAGGTCATTCCATTTTTGATATTTGTTAATATTTCTTGCATTGCCTTTTCATATATTTTGCTTTCATCTTCAGAATATTCTCTGTAAATAAAATCAAATTCCTTCATTTTAGCTCCTTTATTTCGTATTATTGATATAGATTAAATATTTTGTCATTAGATTATGCATCATCCCTTTAATTTCATCATTCTTTACACCTTTTAAAATATCGTTAATCCAATCTTTTTGTTCATCAGAAATTTTTTTTGTCTCCCTCTTCGTCATTTTCGAAAATTCTTTTCGAAAAACACGGCCAAATTTAAAATTAACATCCCTAATGCCATAGGGACTTAACTTTTTTAAGAATTCCTCCTTAAGCATGATCAGTTCGTTTAACCAGGCACTGGAATTTACTGACACTAATAGAATATTTTCTTTAATATCCTTTGGGTATGTGTGCTTTCTAATCGGATCTTCAAAAATTTTTGCCCAATTTTCCTGTAAAAGTTTTAACTTTACAGCGACCTCAACGCCAAGATTATTAAACAAAGAAGGCAATATGATGCCTAACTTTTGCATAGGATTCTATACAGCCTTTTGAACAAGACCCGAGCGAAGACATCTGGTGCAAACATGAACTCTCTTTGGGCCAGATTCAGTAATTATCTTCATTCTTTGAAGATTTGGCAAAAAATATCTCTTAGTTTTGTTGTTAGCGTGACTTACATTATTACCCAAGGTCTTTTTCTTTCCACAAACGAAACAGCTTGCCATTGTCTCCTCCTTCAATTTGCATATACTTATTTATTTATGATAACATTTTATTGATCTGCAGACAAGGGAGGTCGGACTGTTCTATGTCAGATAAATCTGTTAGAAGTATAGAATTAGCAAAAGAACTTGGTGTCAAACCCTTAGAAATTGTCAAATTTATTGAAAACTTACGAAATGTTCAATTTAAAAAAGGCACCACCAATATTAAAGTCGAATTTGAAGAAATTGACAAAATCAAGGAACATTTTAAAACAGAAAGAGAGGAAAAAAAAGAAATCCTGAAGGATGAAATAAAAAATAAAGTAGAAGTTGAAAAGATAGAAGAAAAGGAAACAGAGAGAGAAATAAAAGAAGAACCATTACAGACAAAAGAAATTGAAAAAAAGCCGCCTCTGCCTTCGAAAGTAATCGAAGAGGAAATAAAGGATGAGGACGAACTTTCTCTGCCTGGTAGATTCAGAAGAGAAATTTCTTTTGAAAAAATTGAAAAAATAAAGCCTAAACCTGTTTCGTCAAAATTACCTCCTAAAAAGATAGAGCCCAAAAAGTGGCTTGATATAAAAGAGCAAAAAAAAGCAAAGGATAAAATAAAAAAAGAAGAACCAAATGTTCAACCAACAACTGCTCCAAGAAAAAAATCTATTAAGCTAGAAGAAGGAACAACTGTAAAGGAATTTGCAGAGTTAATAGGGCAGAAAGTTCCGGATGTAATAAAGAAGTTTATGGAACTCGGCTATATGCCTACAATTAACCAGCCTGTTGACTTAGATGCTGCTCAACTTGTCGCTGAATCTTTTGGAATAAAAATAGAGCTTTCTCAGAGTGAAGAAATAGATGTAATTGAGGAAATAGAGGATGCTCCGGAGAATCTAAAGCCAAGGCCACCCATTGTGACAGTGATGGGACATGTTGATCACGGTAAAACCTCTTTACTTGATGCAATAAGAAAAACAAAAGTAACTGAACAGGAAGCAGGAGGAATTACTCAACATATAGGTGCTTACAAGGTAACTCTTCAGGGTAAGGATATTACCTTTCTTGATACACCTGGTCATGAAGCATTTACTGCTTTGAGAGCAAGAGGAGCAAAGGTAACTGACATAGTTGTTCTCGTTGTAGCTGCCGATGACGGTGTAATGCCTCAGACAATTGAAGCGATTAATCATGCAAAAGCAGCAGAGGTGCCGATTGTTGTTGCTGTTAACAAGATAGATAAACCTGAAGCAAATCCTCAGCGAGTAAGAACCCAGCTGAGCGAGTATGGCGTAATTCCAGAGGAATGGGGTGGGCAAAACATATTTGTTGACATATCGGCAAAAAAAAGACTTGGAATAGAAAATCTACTTGAGATGATCCTTTTGCAGGCAGAAATAATGGAACTTAAAGCAAATCCAAATAAGCTTGCCAGAGGAACAATCATAGAGTCAAGGCTTGATAAAGGCCGTGGACCTGTGGCTACAGTTATAGTTCAGAATGGCACATTAAAAGTTGGTGATGCTTTTGTGGCAGGAACAGCCTATGGCAAAGTAAGGGCAATTCTTGATGACACAGGAAAAAGAATAAACGAGGCACCTCCTTCAACACCTGTGGAGGTTGTTGGATTTGAGGAAGTGCCTCAGGCTGGAGATTTTTTTACCGTTGTAGAAGATGAGAAATTAGCAAGGCAAATAGCAAATTTGAGAGCTCAAAAGAAAAGACTTGCTGAAATGCAAAGAACTCAAAAAATCACACTTCAGGACCTTTACGATAAGATTAAAGAAGGAGAAGTTAAAGAACTCAACTTAATAATAAAGGGAGATGTGCAGGGTTCAGTTGAGGCTTTAAAGAAAGCTGTTGAAGACATTATTCATCCTGAAGTAAAGGTGAAGGTTATTCATACTGCGGTTGGTGGTATTACTGAAAGTGACGTTAACCTGGCAGCTACTGCAAATGCAATTATAATAGGCTTTAATGTTAGACCTGAGATAAAGGCTCATGAATTAGCAGAACAACTAGGAGTCGACATAAAGCTTTACAGCATCATTTACGAAGTCATAGAAGATGTAAAGAAAGCACTTACAGGAATGTTACAACCAGAAATAAAAGAAAAGGTTCTTGGTAGAGCCGAAGTCAGAGCAGTATTTAAAATCTCAAAAATTGGTACTGTGGCTGGTTGTTATGTTTTAAGCGGTACCATATCAAGAGCAAGTGATGGGATAAGAGTTATTAGAGACAACATTGTTGTTTATGAAGGCAAAATAAGCTCTCTTAAAAGATTTAAGGAAGATGTTAGAGAAGTTCAGGCAGGTTATGAATGTGGCATTATGATTGAGAATTTTAACGATTTGAAAGAGGGTGATGTTTTAGAAAATTATATCCTTGAAAAGATAGCTGCAAAGGGTTTATAAATGCATCCCTATAAAAGGTCAAAAAGATTAGGTGTTCTTCTTAGAGAAGAAGTTGCTGATATTATCCTTCACAAAATAAAAGATCCAAGACTTGGTTTTATAACTGTTACTGATGTAGAGCTTTCTGATGATCTTAGAAATGCCAAGGTTTTTGTTTCAGTTCTCAAGGCAGAAGACAGAGCAGAGACTCTTCAGATTTTAAACGATGCTAAAGGTTTTGTGAGGGGAGAAATTGCGAAAAGGCTTAGAATAAAAATAATTCCTACCTTTGAATTTGTTTTTGACGAGTCAATAGAGAGAGGATTCAGGATTGACGAACTATTAAAAGAGATAAAAAAGACTTCGGAGGAGGTTTGAGACCGCCTGAGAATATATTGGAAGTTTTAAAGAATGAAGATTCATTTCTTATCCTTACCCATTCCACTCCAGATGGAGATGCCCTTGGGTCGTCACTTGCTTTAAAGTTTTTATTAAGAGAACTTGCTAAAAAGGCAGAGATATTTACCGAACAGCCCATACCTTCACAATATAAATTTCTTCCTGAAATCGAAAAGATTAAAAACATTCGGGAACTACCATTAGAAGCATTTAAAGTATTAATTCTCGTTGATTGTAATAATCCATCAAGAGTGGATAATGATAAAAAACTTGTTGAAAAAATTGAAAGATTTTCAGGAATAAAAGTTATCATTGACCATCACATAGAAGACAAAAGAGGAGATTTCAATGCCATAAAATGGATTGAGCCTGAGGAGGCAGCAACAGGAATAATGATTTATAAAATTATTAAAGCTTTTGGAATTAATTTAGATTATGCCATGGCAACAGCTCTTTATACAGCTATAATCATCGATACAGGCAATTTTCAATTTGATAATACATCAGAACATGTTTTAACAATAGCAGCAGAACTTGTAAGAGCTGGAGCAAAACCCTCCTATATCTATGAACAGAGTTTTGAATCTTGGAGTCTTAACAGGTTTAATCTTTTTGTTAATATGTTAACCAATGTTGAAATAACACCACCTCTTGCAGTGGGATATTTAAGAAAAGATGATTTCGAGAAAACAGGCACCGAAGAATCGGATACAGAGCGGTTTGTAGAATTTTTAAGAACCATAAAGGATGTAACCATTGCAGCTCTTTTTAGAGAAATAGAGGAAAATTTTTTTAAGGTGAGCCTTCGTTCTAAAGGAAGCTTAGATGTCAATCCAATAGCCAGAGCTTTTGGAGGTGGTGGCCATAAAAATGCTTCTGGATATAGAATCAGATCATCTTTCGAAGAGGCTAAAAATAAACTTATTGAAGTACTAAAGTCGAATCAAATGCTATGATAGGTATCTAAAAATGGGAAAAGTCATAGCAATAGCCAGTCAAAAAGGCGGAGTTGGTAAGACCACGACAGCTATAAATTTATCTGCCTGTCTTTCAGTTAAAGGCAAAAAGGTTTTAGTGATCGATTCAGATCCTCAGGGGAGTCTTTCTTTTGGGCTTGGTATAAGGAGAAACGGAGAAAAAATAAAGGGATTATACGAGTTTTATACAAACAGAGCAAGCTTTGAAGAAGTTGTTATTGAATGTATTGACAACCTTTTTGTTATTCCTACAAGAATAGACCTTTTTATGGCTGAGCTTGAGATATTTGAAACAAATGAAAGGGAAAAGAAACTTAGACTGCTTCTTGAAAAATACAAAGACGATTTTGATTATATTTTTATTGACTGTCCTCCTTCCTTTTCATTTCTTACCCTTTGTGCTCTTGTAGCATCTGACTCTGTAATCATACCTGTTCAGTGCGAACAATTTGCCCTTGAAGCTCTAAGAATATTTATCAAGCTACTTTGGCGAATTAAAGGTAATTTTAATGAATTCCTTGAGCTTGAAGGAATCCTTCTTACCATGTTCAGCAAGCATCTTATTATGAGTAGGACTATAGCTGAGGATATACGAAGAGTTTTTCGCTCTAAAACCTTTGAAAGTGTTATTCCCAGAAATGTGGCTCTTGCAGAAAGCTCAATAAATGGAATTCCAGCAATTTTTTATGCTCCAGAGGCAGCTGGTTCAATTGCTTATAAAGAGCTTGCAGAGGAATTTCTCACTAAGAACTCTTTAGTTCCTGAAGAACTCTCTCAGCAAGCTTCAAAGTAAATCCGGGAAGAGAAGCTATTTTTTCAACTTGAGCGTTTTTTATATTTTCAATACTTCCAAAATACCTAAGAAGAGTAAGTCTTCTTTTTCTTCCAATACCTGGAATTTTTTCAAGTAAAGATTCAAAGGAAGCCTTCTTCCTAAGTTTTTTATGGAAAGATATGGCAAATCTATGGGCTTCGTTTCTAATTTTTTTGAGTAAAAGACTTGAAGGTCTTTTATCTTCAAGGGATATTTCCTTTCCATCGGAAAAAATTAGTCTATCTGGGTCTTTAGCAATAGCAAAAACATTCAATTTTTCGCCGAGGTCTTTAATAACTTTTATTGAGGCATTTAAATGCCCCTTTCCGCCATCAATAAGAATTATATCGGGTTTCGGAACACCTTCTTCTGTATCAAATTTCATCGTCACTCTTAATACAGCCTCTTTCATCGCTCTGTAATCATCTATTCCTTGGATTTCTTTGATTTTTAAATGTCTGTAAAATTCTTTGATAAATACTCCATTTTCCCAATATACGAAACTTCCAACAGAATGAGAGCCAAATAGCGTTGAAATGTCAAAAGCTCCAATTCTTTGTGGAGTTTGACAAATCAAAAGCCTATCTTTTAGTTCTTCCAATAAATTATCAATCTCGTCAGTCTTTGTTTTAAGATAAATCTTTGCGTTTGTATAAGCCATATCCATAAGATTTTGTTCTTCTTCTGTTTGCGGAGTAGTTATTTGCACATAATCTTTTCTATTAGTCTTCAACCATTCAGAGATATTTTCCAAGTCTTCTGGAAGAGCAGGTACAAGAACCCTTTCGGGAGGTAAAAGTGTATCCCTTGAGTATAGGGCTTCAATAACATAGTGAATTAGCGTTTCTTCAGAATCATAGATAACATTTTTTATCAAGTAGTTTTTTGAGCCTATGAGCAATCCATTTCTAACAAAGAGCACATTTATCGATATCTTTCCGTGCTTTTCATAAATTCCAATTATATCCATATCATTAAGATTAGTAGAAACCACTCTTTGTTCAGAGAAGATCCTTTCAATTTTTTTAATCTGATCTCTTACTACTGCTGCTTCTTCAAACTTTAATTGGTCGCTTAATTTTTTCATTTTTTCATAGAGGGTGCCTATTAACTGGGAACTTTTTCCTTTAAGAAAAAGAACAACCTCTTCAACTCCCTTCATGTATTCATCTCTTTCAATTAACCCTGCACAAGGAGCAGGACATCTTTTCATCTGATATTGAACGCAAGGTCTCATTTTTTTGTTAAGATTATATTTACAAGTTCTCACAGGAAAATTTTTTCTAATAAAGGATAGAGCCTCCCACATTGATTGGGCAGGAACATAGGGACCAAAATAAAGGTTTCCATCTTTCTTAAGTCTTCGGACTACCTCAACCTTTGGCCACTGTTCTGTGATTGTCACTCGGAGATAGGGATAATTTTTATCATCCCTAAGTATGACATTATAAGGAGGCTTATACTGCTTAATTAGATTTGCCTCAAGCACAAGGGCTTCATATTCACTGGAGGTGACAATATATGAAAAATCCTCTATCTCAAAGAGCATCTTTGTTTTTCTTGGGTCTCCCTCCAGTTTCTGTGTGTAACTTCTGAGCCTGTTTCGAAGATTTTTTGCTTTACCTACATATAGAACCTTTCCTTTTTTATCTCTGAAAAGATATACGCCTGGTAATTGAGGAATGCCCGTAAGCTCAGAAAAAAGCTTTCTTTTATCAGTGTGTTTTCGAGTATTTTTTCCATCTTTAATCATCTTTAGAGATTTTAAAATCTTATACCTTCTTATGTCTATAAAGGAAAAATCATAACATTATTAAAATGAAAGATTTTTAGTTTTTCAGCTGCATAATGCCTTTTAAATAAATCCAAATTAATACAAAATTGTTTTATTTTTCAAAAATGAAATATCAATTCTACAAAAATGTAGCTAAATTGTGGATCTGATTTTAAAAAAGTATTTAAAATCAAAGCCTTACATTCTGGCATATTTTTTGAAATTTTTTGAAACAAAAAAATGGAGGTGAAATTATGAGACAGATAGCGATTTATGGTAAGGGTGGAATAGGAAAATCTACTACCACTCAAAATACTGTGGCTGCTTTGGCAGAGGCAGGCTATCGCTGTATGATTGTGGGATGTGATCCAAAAGCAGATGCCACCAGATTGATACTTCACAGGAAAAGTCAAGCAACTGTTATGGACCTTGCGAGGGAAAAAGGAGCAGTTGAGGAACTTGAGCTTGATGAGGTTTTGCTTGATGGATTTAAGGGAGTAAAATGTGTTGAGTCAGGAGGTCCTGAGCCAGGTGTGGGATGCGCAGGTAGGGGTGTAATAACAGCTATAAACTTTCTTGAGGAAAATGGTGCTTACACTCCTGATCTTGACTTTGTCTTTTACGATGTTCTTGGCGATGTGGTTTGCGGTGGGTTTGCAATGCCTATCAGAGAGGGAAAAGCAAAAGAGATATATATAGTTACATCAGGTGAAATGATGGCAATTTATGCAGCGAATAACATATCAAGGGGAATTTTAAAATACGCTCAAAGCGGAGGAGTAAGGCTTGGAGGAATTATTTGTAATTCAAGAAAGGTGGAAAAAGAGTATGAGTTGGTTTCAGAGTTTGCTGAGAGATTGGGTACCCAGCTACTTCATTTCATTCCCAGAGATAATATTGTTCAAAAAGCTGAGCTTAATAGAATGACTGTAGTAGAGTATTCACCTGACCATCCTCAGGCAGATGAATACAGAGCTCTGGCAAAAAAAATGGCTGAAAATAGAAATCTCTATATTCCAACACCTCTTACAATGGATGAACTCGAAGAATTACTTGAAAAATATGGATTTTTAGATTAAGGGAGGTCCCGATGTCAAAAATTATAGGACTTGATACAAATAAACTTATCGATGATGTGCTTAAAGCCTATCCAGAAAAGACAGCTAAAGAAAGAAGAAAGCATCTTCTTCAGAATGACCCGGAATGCACTTCTTCTACCTGCCAGCTTAAATCCAATGTAAAGAGCAGACCAGGTGTTATGACATCTCGAGGCTGTGCCTATGCAGGTTCAAAGGGAGTTGTATGGGGTCCGATTAAGGACATGGTTCACATAAGTCACGGACCGGTTGGTTGCGGTCAGTATAGCTGGTGGTCAAGGAGAAACTATGCAGTTGGAATAACCGGTATAAACTCTTTTGTGGCTATGCATATCACATCAGACTTTCAGGAAAATGACATAGTATTTGGTGGAGACAAGAAACTTGAGCAATTAATAAGGGAGATTAAAGAGATGTTTCCTCTTGCAAAAGGAATAACCATTCAGTGCGAGTGCCCTGTAGGTCTTATTGGAGATGATATTGAATCAGTGGCAAGAAATATGACTAAAGAACTCGGTATTCCTGTTATTCCTGTCAGATGTGAGGGTTTTAGAGGTATAAGTCAGTCTCTTGGCCATCATATAGCCAATGATAGCATTAGAGATTGGGTCTTAGGAAAGGTAAAGGGTTCATTGAAGAAATCAACTTCCTATGATGTGATAATCCTTGGTGACTATAACATCGGAGGAGAGGCATGGTCATCGAGGAAAATTCTTGAGGAGATGGGATTAAGGGTTATTGCCCAAATACCTGGAGATTGTACTCTGGGCGAGCTTGCTAATCTTCCAAAGCCAAGGCTAATACTTGTCCATTGCTACAGGTCAACTAACTATCTTGCAAGATACCTGGAAGAAACCTATGATATTCCTTGGCTTGAGTACAATTTTTTTGGTCCTACAAAGATTTATGAAAGCATCAGAAAGATTGCACAGAAATTTGACGAAAAAATAATCGAAAGAGGAGAGAAGGTCATTGAAAAATATAAACCCATCATGGATGCGGTGATTGAAAAATACAGACCAAGGCTAGAGGGGAAAAGGGTAATGCTTTATGTGGGAGGATTAAGACCCAGGCATATTGTAGGTGCTTATGAAGACCTTGGAATGGTGGTTGTTGCCACTGGATACGAATTTGCCCACCGAGATGATTACGAAAGAACCTACAAAGAATTGCCAAAGAATGCTCTTATTTATGATGATCCTTCCCATTATGAACTGGAGAAATTTGCAGAGGCTCTGAAACCTGACCTTGTTGGATCCGGAATAAAAGAAAAGTATGTTTATCACAAAATGGGTATGCCTTTCCGGCAGATGCACTCATGGGATTATTCAGGTCCATACCACGGCTTTGACGGCTTTCCTGTTTTTGCTCGTGACATGGATATGGCCGTAAATAATCCTTCTTGGAAGCTTATAAAAGGGAGGAAAAAATGAAAATACAGGACCATGTGGAGCTCTATAAAAGAGAAGATTATCTTGAACTTTTTGAGAAAAAAAAGAAAGACTTTGAAGAAACATGCCCCGAGGAAGAGATTAACAGGATCATAGAGTACACAAAGACAGAGGAGTACAAAGAGAAAAACTTTAGCAGAAAGGCACTAACCATAAATCCAGCTAAAGCATGCCAGCCTCTTGGTGCAGTTCTTTGTGCCCTTGGATTCAAGGATACTTTGCCCTTTGTGCATGGCTCTCAGGGATGCGTTGCCTATTTTAGAAGCCACTTAAGCAGACACTTCAAAGAGCCTGTTCCTGCTGTTTCTACCTCAATGACAGAGGATGCGGCTGTATTCGGGGGTTTAAGTAACCTTATAGAGGGACTTGAGAATGCCTATAAACTCTACAGCCCTAGGATGTTTGCCATATCCACAACCTGTATGGCTGAAGTAATTGGAGATGACCTTAATGCTTTCATTAAAAAGGCAAAGGCAGATGGGGTGATATCCCCTAATATTCTTTCACCCCATGCGAATACGCCAAGCTTTGTAGGTTCTCACATAAATGGATATGACAGCATGCTTAGGGCTATACTGAGCCATGTAAGCCAGGGTTTGAAACCAGCTCAAGGAGAACATATTAACATAATTCCAGGGTTTGACACCTATACAGGAAATTATAGGGAGATAAAGAGAATCCTCAACATGATGAATATTCCATACATTCTCCTTGCAGATATTAGCGATACACTAGATTCACCGAATTTCGGTGAGTACGAGATGTATCCTGGTGGAACTCCTCTTAGTGATGTGGTTCGGGCATCAGGAGCCATTGCAACAATATCCCTTCAAAAATACTCAACATCTAAAACAGGTGAGTTTATAAGGGATATCTGGCATCAGCCTTTTGTGGATGTTCCCTATCCTCTTGGTATAAAGAATACCGATATTTTACTTAATGTAATATGCGATCTTACAGACAAACCCATACCCGAGGAACTTCTAAATGAAAGGGGAAGGGCAGTGGATGCGATGATAGATTCCTATGCCTACATACATGGAAAGAGATTTGCACTCGTTGGAGATCCTGATCTACTTCTCGGTCTCATCAGCTTTCTTCTTGAGCTTGGTGGTGTACCCGTTCATATTGTATGCACCAATGGAGATGAATCCTTTGAAGAGGAGGCATATAGGATTCTTGAAAGGGAGCCACTTTTTGGAAAACAGGCAAAGGTTTACATAAGGAAGGATCTGTGGCATTTAAGGTCTTTACTTTTTACAGAACCTGTTGATTTCCTTTTAGGAAACTCCTACTGCAAAGCCCTCTGGAAGGACACTGGAGTTCCCCTTATAAGGGTAGGATTTCCAATTTTTGACAGGCATCATATGCACAGAATGCCAATAATAGGCTATCAGGGAGCGATAAATCTTCTTACTCTTATGGTTAACACTATTCTTGATGAGCTTGACAGGGAGACAAAGGATTCACCCTCTTTCGATGTTATCAGATAGGGAGGAGATTATGATTAATGTGTTGGTCAATGACAAAGTGAGATCAGAAAGGGTGGGAAGGCGCATATGTCGTTCAAGAGGCGGAGAGTCTTGTGCCTTTGATGGTGCTCTTATAGTACTTCAGCCTATTGCCGATGCGGTACATCTTATTCATGGTCCGATTTCCTGTGTTGCCAACTCCTGGCATTATCGTGGAACCATATCAAAAAAGGGAGAATTCCATAGGATGGGATTTACTACCGATCTCAGTGAGCTTGATATTGTGCTTGGATCTGAAGATAAGCTCAAGGAAACAATACAAAAAATCTATCATAAATTTAAACCAGAAGCTATATTCGTTTACTCCACCTGTGTGACTGGTCTCTTTGGAGAGGATATAGAAATGGTATGCGAGGAGATGAAAAGAGAACTCCTTATTGATATTGTCCCTGTCAATTGTCCTGGATTTGTTGGTCCAAAGAATCTTGGCAATCGAATAGCTGGAGAGGTTTTACTCGATTATGTTATTGGAGGAGCAGAACCAGAGATATTGACAGGAAGAGAGATTAATCTTATTGGTGAATATAATGTGGCAGGAGACCAGTTTTTATTTGAACCACTAATCAGTAAATCAGGGATAAACATTCTCTCAAGAATCACCGGTAACAGTACGTACAGAGAGATTAAATATGCTCATAGGGCAAAGCTCAATGTAATTGTATGTAGTAGAGCCCTCGTAAATATGGGAGTAGAGATGAAGAAAAGATACGGAATCCCTTTTATCGAGGTCTCCTTTTATGGCGCAACAGAGACGTCCCGCTCTTTAAGAGAGATCGCCAGAGTCCTCGGTGAAGAGATTATCGAGAGAGTTGAAAAGGTGATCAATGAGGAGGAGAAAAAGCTAATGGACCGACTTAAGGAATACTCCTTACTTCAGGGCAAAAGGGCAGTCCTCTATACAGGTGGAGTAAAGTCATGGTCAATGATTTCTGCCCTCAGAGATCTTGGAATAGATGTGGTAGGGGTTGGAATCAAAAAAAGCACTCTTGAGGATGAGGAAAAGATCAAAAACCTCGTAAAGGGTGAGTGCATTTTATTTGAGGATACATCACCTAAGAATATACTTGAGATAATGAAAAAAACAAAGGCTCAGATTCTAATTGCCGGTGGAAGAAACCTCTATCTTGCCGTTAAAGAAGGATTTCCCTTTGTTGATGTAAATCAAGAAAGACACAGGGCATACGCTGGCTATACTGGTCTTCTTAATCTTGCAGAGGATATACAAAGGGCAATTAAATTCTATGAAAAAAGGGAGAAAATTTTACCGGTAATTGAGGAAAAGAGGGTCTCTTCTATGGATCCCCTTAAAAGTTCACCTTTGATCGGTGCTGTGCTCTCTCTAACAGGAGTAGACGGAGCCATCCCAATCCTTCACACTGCAAAAGGCTGCAATTTTCTTGGGAAAGTACTTCTCACAAGACATTTTAGAGAACCCATACCCATAATTAGCACAGACCTTTTTACAGAAGAGGTAGTAATGGGAGGAAACGAGAAACTGAGGCAAACAATTGAAGCAGGAATAAAAAAAGGAGGGAAGCTTATAGGAGTCATTACAGGTGCTTTAAGTCATTTGAGGGGCGATGATATTAATGAAGTAGTCCATGCATTCAGCGATCGAGATGGTGTAAGAGTCCTATCAATCTCTGCTCCTGATTACAGCGGTTCTTTACAGGATGGTTACAAAAGAGGAATTTTAGGTCTTTTAGACCTTGTACCAGCGGGAGGATCTAAAAGAAGATCAGATCAAATAAATATCATAGCGGGTGTTCATCTTACTCCAAGGGACTTTTATGAGATAAGGAGGCTTGTCGGGCTCTTTGGCTTAAGACCTATAATTCTACCAGATCTCTCATGCCTTGAGGGTTCCGTAGGATTCTCTTCTGTAGCAAGAGGAGGCGTCAGGCTCGAAGAGATAGAGAAAATGGCAGAGTCGTTATGCACCATAACAATTGGGGAAAGTCTAAGAGAAGTGGGAGAGGTATTTAAGGAGAGATTTGACATGGAGTATTACGAAATAAGAAGTCTTTCTGGTATTAAAGAGAATGATAGATTCTTCAGAATTCTATCCACAATAAGCGGGAATGAGATTCCTGAGGAACTCAAAAGAGAAAGAAGGATTCTCATCGATTCACTGAGAGACATGGGGTTTTATCTTAGCCAAAAGAACGTTGCCCTTGAGACTGACCTTGTTTTTCATCTGCAACCACTTATCTGCGAGGCAGGAATGAATGTAAGGCTTGCAGTGGTTCCTGAAAATTCGGATGCTCTAAGTGAGCTGGAAGTGGAAAGAGTTATTATAGGAAGCCTTGAAGATATTAACTCTCCATTTGATCTATTAATATCAAACAGCCATGCCTTTGACAGGGCAGAAAAAATAGGGATACCCCTTTATGAAGCTGGATTTCCTGTTTTTCATACCCTTGGTTATCCCCAGAGAATAACCATAGGTTACAGAGGAAGTATAGAAACCCTTTATGGTATGGCAAATATACTTACAAGAAAGGAGGAACAGCAAGATGAAAATCAAGGTTGCCTTTGCCTCAACAGATGGAATAACTGTTAATGAACACTTTGGTAGAAGCGGAGCCTTTCATGTTTACGAGCTTTCACCAGAGGGTTTTAGGTTTATTGAGCAGAGAAAATTTGCAGATGGTAGGGATACAAAGATTGAAAATACAAAAGATGGTAAGGAAATTCACGATGGATTATTATGGGACAAAGTTAAAGCCCTTTCTGACTGCAAAATAATCTACATGACCGAAATAGGACCACCATCAGCAGCAAGACTTTCTCAAAGGTCAATCATGCCTCTTAAGGTAAAAGATGGTACACCTATTAAAGAGTGCCTTGATAAGCTTTTTTTGACCATTAAAACATCGCCACCGCCGTGGTTGAAAAAAATAATACAGGAGGATGAGTAAAATGAAGATGATAAGAGCCTTTATAAGACCAGAAAAGGAACAGGAAGTAACCCTTGCACTTGAGGGAGCAGGTTTTCCATCCCTAACAAAAATGCCGGTTTTCGGAAGAGGAAAACAAAAGGGACTTCAGGTTGGTCCTGTGCATTACGATGAGCTTCCAAAAACTCTCATCATGATGGTTGTTGATGATGAGGATGTAGATGAGGTGGTGAAAATAATTCAGCAGAAGGCTCGGACAGGATTTATTGGTGATGGAAAAATATTCATAGGTCCTGTTGAAAAAGCTTTTACAATAAGAACAGGAGAGGAGGATTTATGAAGGAGATTATAGCCATAATAAGAAGGGAAAAAACTCCTGAGACAAAAAAAGCTCTTGAGGAACTTGGTTTTCCATCCTTAACCCTTCAAGCGGTTGAGGGAAGAGGAAAACAAAAGGGAGATACCTGTATTGAAATGGACTCAGACTTTCCAGAGAGCTTTTGCACTGCTGTAAAACTCAAACCTACTCCTTCTTCCTACGCTCTGGAACATAATCTTACAAAGGTGGCTCTCTTTGTACCTAAGAGAATGCTTACAATAATTGCACCTGATAACATGGTCAAGGATATTGTAAATAAAATAATAGAGATAAACAGTACAGGAAGACATGGAGACGGAAAAATATTCGTTTGCCCCATTGAGAGGGCAATAAGAGTAAGAACAGGAGAGAAAGATGAGGAAGCAATCTTATGATATGCATCCGTGCCTTTCAGAGGCTACCCATGGGAAGTATGAAAGAATTCATCTTCCTGTGGCACCTCTTTGCAACATAAAGTGTAGATATTGCACAAGAAAATACGACTGTGTGAATGAGTCTCGACCTGGAGTTGCCAGTCGGGTTGTATCACCGAGAGATGCCCTTAAGAGATTAGACGCTATTGTGAATAGGAACAGTAGAGTTCGTGTGATTGGAGTTGCAGGACCTGGAGATGCCCTTGCAAATCCCTCGACCTTTGAATTTTTTAGGTTGGTGAGAGAATTTTATCCAGAACTTAGCCTATGTGTTGCAACAAATGGACTAGTGCTTTCTGATTACATTAATGTTCTTGAGGAGTTAGAGGTTAACACAATAACCATTACTATTAATGCTATAAGTGCGGAAACTGCCTTACAGATTTACTCTTGGATTTACTATAAGGAAAATCTTATCAGGGAGAGGGAAGCAGTAGAGATTCTTCTTGAAAATCAGTGGAAAGGGCTTAACTCGGCAGCAAAAAAAGGCTTTACAATTAAGATAAACAGCATAGTAATACCCGGGATTAATGAAAGGGAAATTGTTACCATTGCTGAGAAGGCTAGCTCAAAAGGCGCTAATTTTATGAATATTACACCTGTAATTCCAAATGGAGAATTTAGTCGCATTCAAAAACCATCATGTGAGTTTATAAATGAGTTAAGAGAAAGATGTAGCCTATTTCTTCCACAAATCAAGCACTGTCGACAATGCCGTGCCGATGCACTTGGAGGCTTACATGAAGAGAAAGATATGGAGCTTGAGCTTCTATTGAGTGAACTATCCTATGATTATTGTGAAGTAGTTTAGAGTGTATATCCCGGGTATGCAGGTAAGACCCCTCCTTCCGTTCTGCGTACTCGGGATTTCAGATTTTCTTAATACGAGAAGCTTGTTGACACCGATTTTTTATTTGGATACTTTCGATATCACTTCTTTCATCTGCATACTTGACATACCTCATCTCGTTTACGAAGAGATCATAGAACAATTTTCTTTTACTTTAGATTGCTTTGGTAAGCTCGCAATGACTGTAAGGGGAGCAATGATAGAGAAATGGGTTACTTCGAAATAGCTTTCGTGTCATTGCTAGGGACTTAATATTCCTAAGCAGTATCTTAGCAGAGCCAGCATTCAGTAGATTCCACGTTCTGTTTCAAACTCAGCGAAGAATCATTACTAAACCATCACAAAAGACGACGAATCTTTACTACAAAATTGTAAGTCATTACAAAATTGTCAGCGCAAACAGTTTAAAAAATGAATAAAATCAACCCCTTAATTTTGGCATGAAAATTGACAATTGCCTATTAATAAAAAATAATCGGAGGTGCTGTTATGAAGGGGTTAAGGTTTTTATTGGTAGTCTTAATGGTAGTTTTTCTCTCTTCTTCTTTTGCTTTATCAGAGGAGGTAAAGGAGGACAAGATTACCGGAAGTGTTGGAGCGGGCTTTTACAGCAGGTACATCTTTAGGGGTTATGAATTGAGTTCTGGAAGCGCAGTTATTCAGCCATCTATTACACTTTCTTACAAAGGTTTTTCTATCAATTATTGGGGAAACATTGATACCAATGAAAGAAAAACTCAGAGCTTTATTCCAGACAGAGAGGGAAGAAAAAGCTTTAATGAGTCAGATTTGACATTGAGTTATACCTATACGATTGATAAACTCTCTCTTACAGCAGGCTATATTTACTACGGTACAAAATATACTGATGAGACTGAAGAGGTATTTCTAAGTGCCAGTTATGACATTCTCACAAAGCCAACTCTTACTATTTACAGGGACATAACCACATATCCTGGTACTTATTTGAATCTGTCTTTCTCCCACTCCTTTGAAATTTACAAAGACATGACTCTTGACCTCGCAGCTTCATTTGGTTATTTTAAAGGTGATGATAATTACTGGAGAACCTATGAAAGTAGCACAGGAAGCTATACAGGCAAGAAATACAGCGGATTTCACGACGGCAAACTTCAGGCTGGCTTTACCATTCCCGTTACGAAGAATTTAACAATTCAACCGGTTGTGCAGTATTGGTTTCCACTTTCCAGTAAGGCAAAAAGAATTGTTGACGGAAATTCCTATAACCCAAACGGTCATCTTGATGATACATGGGTAGCAGGCGTAAATATAACCTTTAGCTTTTAAAGAGGAGGATTAAAATGAAAAAGACAATTGGATTGATTATGGCAATGGTTCTCTTCCTCTCAGCAAGCCCTTTATTTGCAGAGGCAGAAGGAGCACCAAAGCTTGACACAGGAGATACGGCATGGATGATTGTAGCAACTGCCCTTGTAATGCTAATGACCGTGCCAGGTCTTGCTCTTTTCTATGGTGGGCTTGCAAAGAGAAAGGATGTGCTTAATACGATTGCAATGAGCTTTGTCACCTATTGCTTGGTAAGCTTACTTTGGGTTGTATTTGGATATAGCGCAACATTCTCCGGAGACATAGCAGGTATTATAGGATATTTTGACAAAATCTTTCTTCAGGGAGTAACCGTTTCTTCTTTACAGGGAACTATTCCAGAGGTTTTATTTGTCATATTTCAGCTTACCTTTGCGGCAATTACAGTGGCTCTTATTAGCGGTGCATACATTGAGAGGATAAAGTTTTCAGCATGGGTACTTTTTTCGATTCTTTGGATGAGCCTTGTATATGTTCCTGTTGCTCATTGGGTATGGGGCGGTGGTTTTCTTGCAAAGATGGGTGCTTTGGATTTTGCTGGTGGTACAGTGGTGCACATAAATGCAGGTATAGCTGCCCTTGTTGGCGCAATTATACTTGGAAAGAGAAAAAATACTCTTCTTGTCCCAAACAATCTAACTCTTGTGGCAATAGGTGCTGCACTTCTATGGTTTGGTTGGTTTGGCTTTAATGCGGGAAGTGCTGTGGCATCTAACGGACTTGCTGCGCAGGCTTTTATAAACACAAACACAGCAACAGCAGTGGCAGCACTTAGCTGGATGTTCACAGAATGGGCTATTACAAAAAAGCCAACGCTTCTTGGACTTGCATCAGGTATGATTGCAGGGCTTGTTGCTATCACTCCAGCAGCTGGATTTGTAAATATAGTTGGCTCAATTATAATAGGAGCAATTGCAGGCTTTATATGCTATTTCAGCGTTACTTCTTTGAAACCCAAGCTCGGATACGATGATGCACTTGATGTTTTTGGAATTCACGGAATTGCTGGAATAATCGGAGCTGTTCTAACAGGTGTTTTTGCTGATCCTGCAATAAATGAGGCTGGAAAGGGGCTCTTATATGGAAATCCAGAACAACTCTGGACTCAGATTATAGCAGTTGCAATAACAATCCTTTACACAACAGTAATGACTGCGTTAATATTTCTTGTGATTCGGCTATTCATGAAGCTAAGAGTTGCTGAAGATGAAGAGCTTGCAGGACTTGACTCTACAGCTCACAGCGAAAGGGCTTATAACCTATAAGGGAGGTAAAAGATGAAAAAAATTGAAGCAATAATTAAACCCTTTAAGTTTGAAGAGGTTAAAGAAGGACTTGTTCTGGCAGGGATTCAGGGAATGACCGTTACAGAGGTTAAAGGTTTTGGCAGGCAGAAGGGACATGTAGAGATTTACAGAGGACAAGAGCTTGAGGTGCTCTTTATTCCCAAGATTAAGATTGAGGTTGTTGTGCCTGACAGCCTTGTTGATAAAGTTATTCAAGTTATTCAGGAAAAGGCTTACACAGGTAGTGTGGGTGATGGTAAGATTTTTGTAATTCCTGTGGAGGATGCGATTAGAATAAGAACTAAAGAAAAAGGCGAACAGGCCATTTAGATTGTTTGATTTTTTCAAGCCGGCAGAACTTCTGTCGGCTTTATTTTTCTCTCTCACTGCGAGGGCTTGATGGTCCGAAAAAGTCTCCCCACTCCGTCACTGCGAGGCTACAAAGTAGCCGAAGCAGTCTCTGGGACTTCTTAGCCCAACTTCATCAAAAATAACCCCGAAATTTTAAGAAAAACCTTATATTTCAATAAGTTAGCTATTTCTAATCTTAT
>CAKZQH010000012.1 GCA_937139565.1 uncultured Nitrospiraceae bacterium
GTATAACCCAACTTCATCACAAGGAACTTAAAAACCACTGTAAATTAATGAGTTATCATCTAAAGATTAGTCTACATGCCTTCTAAGCTATTTTTAAACCATCCTATTTTCCTCCTCCCTTGTTATCTCATTTGCGAATCTGATCATCTCTCTTCGTTCCGATCTATTCTTGCAATTAGAACCTCCCCCCCCCTTTCTGTCATTGCGAGGCTTCTCTTTTCTGTCATTGCGAGGCTTCTCTTTTTATGTCATTGCGAGCGACAGCGAAGCAATCTCGTCTTTAAAATTAAAACGGCCTTTGGAGACTGCCACGGCCACTTCGTGGCCTCGCAGTGACATGTGGGGGGTCAGAGACTGTTCGCCTCATCGAGAGACTCAAAGTGACAAGGATGGGGGCATTGCGAGCCCTTTTTTAGTCATTGCGAGCGTAGCGAAGCAATCTCGTCGTTCCTCCTACTTGGACGAAATGAGATTCCTCACTTCGTTCGGAATGACAGGAAAGGGAGTCATTGCGAGCGGCAGCGAAGGGATCTCGTCGTTGTCTTTTCGTAGGCTTTACATAGAGACTTCTTCGGGGCATCGAGTCCCTCGCAGAGGCAGAAAGAGACTGCCACGGCCACTTCATGGCCTCGCAGTGACAAAATTCATACGCCATGTTCTCAGAGATCCCCTTCCTGCCTTTATTCTCTCCATCATAGGTCAATCTATCCTTTACCAATCTCATTAGAACCTTGTCTTTTGTTAATCGTGATACCTTCATAGCAGAAAGATTACACTCCAGATACAAGAGATTGAAGGTAGAAATCATAAGGAGAGAGCATTCATCTTTGATTAAAACTTTGCCAGCAAGAGATTTTTGATATTAGTAAACAATGCAGGAGAAAAATTGGCTTTAAAAAGTGTAGAAGTTATTAGACTACATTAGGCGGGAAAGGAAAATATAAGTTTCTGAAATATTTTTTTTGAATAAAATATATCCTAAATTGATGAAGTCGGATGAGGGTGCACTACCTATTGGGTGGTCTTTTTTTTATAAAGTGAGCATCGGTTGCTAAAAAATTCATTCGTTTATGTAATCAATATCATTAACAATTCCTTATGCATTCGCAGGTTTTATCACTGTATTTGGAAATCTGACTTTATCTCTTTATTGAGCTGGATAGACTCACTTAAGGTAAAGAACTTATCTCAATAGATAATTAGGGATACCCCCCACAGAGGGGGGGTATCAATAGATTATCCCTGAATTGTGCATTTTATGCTGTTATTGGTATAGTTACAAACCGCTATGTATTCTGCATTATTTCCTAATGTTGCTTTGACTAAAGTATTACCAGGTGTTGCATTCGTGCAGGTTACGCTGTCAGGCGGAATAAGGGTAACGCCTCCTCCAGCTGTTTGTATGGATGTATTTGAGCAGTTTGCCAATGAAGCAGTAGGGGGGAAAGGTCCCTCATTTTCAGCGCAATATGCAGCAATATCCATCATGCAGGCTCTTGCAATTGGTTCTGCATAAGAAGACACCTTTGCCTTTCTCTGATACTTCCCCTAAAATAGAAATAGAAATCTACTAAAATAGA
>CAKZQH010000013.1 GCA_937139565.1 uncultured Nitrospiraceae bacterium
AATTATCTCAAATTCAAAGGCAAACACATTTGCTTCAAAAAGATGGCCTCCAATGGCAGTGAAGTCTTTTTTCGAAAGAACTACATGGAGATGAGGAAAGGGTTCTCCATCTTTGATTGAGACATTTCCTTTTAGTGAGAGGATTTCCAAAGGTTCATTAAATTCGTAGGAAATATATTTTTTTGTATCCTGTTCATAAAATCCTAATTTTGCTCCACTAACAGCACCAATTCCATTTATGATACCAGACTTAATAGAGTTGGCCTTTAAAAAGCTTGTAAGGGTTGAGACAATTTCCTGGCCCTTTTCAAGTCTTCCAGAAATAATTCTTTTAAATCTAAACTCACGGGTCATAATTACTCCTCCTTTAGTCTTTCTGCAAGTACTTCAATAGAGTGTTTTACCTGGATGTCAAGGCCATCCTTATCAATACCTCCTCTTATTTGCATAACGCAACCAGGACAATCGGTACAAACAAGCTTTGTTTCAGTTTTCTTTATATTTTCCAATTTTCTCCTTAGTATTGTTCCAGATATTTCAGGGAATTTTATGGAATAGGACCCTCCCATTCCACAGCATGTGTCAGATTCAAACATCTCAACAAGCTTCATGCCAGACTTTTCTAAGCTTTCCCTCGGTTCCTTGGATATATTCAATGTTCTTATAAGGTGACAAGGATCGTGATAGGTAAATGCTGTTTCAGGAAGTCTTCTAAATTCAATCTTACCTTCCTTAATGAGTATATTAATAAGCTCTGATGCATCATAAACTTTTTGAGATAGTTTTTTAGCTTCCTTTATTACCTTTTCAGATGCTTTCTGTTCTTGTAGGTCATTTATAAACTGGGTCTTAAGTGCCACAGTACAAGTAGGACAAGCAGAAACTACAAAGTCAGCCTCCACTGACAGGAGTGCTTCTATATTTTGTTTTGCGTTGTTTGCTGCTACATCCATCACACCGGTGTAACGAGCTGGTGCACCACAGCAGGTTTGTTCTTGTGGGAAGATTACTTCAATGCCAGCGCGATTTAATATTTTTACCAAAGCCTCTCCTATTTCAGGATAGGCAAAGTCTATGAGACATCCTGAATAAAAGACAGCTTTTTTATCATATTTGGGCTGTTGAATTTTTTTAATTCTATCTCTAAATGGCACATCTGCAATAGCTGGAAGACTTCTTTTTTCTGTAAATTCTGATAAAAATAGAGGTAAATGTCTGATAAATCCCTCACTTGTAAAGGGTTTTTGAAGTTTAGAGGCAGTTTTTAAAATGGTGTGAAAGAGCTTTCTGTTATTAACTACAGAAAATATAGCTTTACTTGTAAATGTAATACCTTCTTCCTTTGTAAGTTTTTTTCTTATTTCAAGGATTAATTCTGGGATTTTTATTTTTCCTGGACATACTTTTTCACAATTTCCACATTGAATACACAGTCCCTGTATATCCTTTGATGCCCGTAGCCCCTCTGTCCAGGCAGTTAGAATTGTACCAATTCCACCTGTGTAAACTTTTCCGAATACATGTCCGCCAATAAGCCTAAAAACAGGACAAACATTAAGGCATGAGGCACAGCGAATACATTGAAGGGTCTGTTTGAATTTGGGATCTTTTGCAATGGCGCTTCTGTTGTTATCAAGAAGGATGATGTGAAATTCCTTTTGTGAGCCATCAATGTGAGTGTATGGTTTGGTTACAAAAGACATATAGCTTGTAATAAGCTGTGCAGTAGCGCTTCTGGGAAGTGCTTGGGCAATTGGTATAACATCCTCAAGTTTTGGAACTAGTTTTTCTACTCCTACCACTGCAACATGGATTTTAGGCAGAGTCATTGTAAGCCGAGCATTGCCTTCATTGGTAAAAAGAACAATTGTTCCAGTCTCTGCCACTGCGATATTTGCACCTGTAATTCCCATGTCAGCTGCAAGAAATTTACGCCTTAGCTGTTTTCTAGCAAATTTAACCATCTGAGCTATATCAGGCTCTATAGGCTCTACTTTTTTTGTGAATATATCGGATACATCATATCTGGTAAGATGGATTGCTGGCAAAACCATATGAGAAGGTCTTTGACCAGCCAGTTGGATTATCCACTCACCGAGGTCTGTTTCATTTACTTCAATACCTTCCTCTTTGAGATATTTGTTAAGGTGGATTTCTTCTGTGGCCATTGATTTAGATTTAACAATGCTTTTAACATTGTTCTTCTTTGCAAGCTCAATTATGTAGGACCTAACTTCCTCAGGATTTTTTGTAAAGAAGACCTTTGCTCCGTTTTTCTTTGCGGAATCTATAAATTTTGCTATTACTTCATCTAAATGTTCTGCCACATAGGACTTAATGGAGGCGATTTTTTCTCTTATTTCTTCGAAATCAAGCCCTTCATAGGCTTTTTTTCTGCTGACAGCATAGGCCTCTGAAAAGCGAGTAAGGGCACCAGAAAGATTGGCATTTTCAAGTGCCTTTTTTATCTCTTCTTTTATCATTCTACTTTCCTCCTAAAAATTTTCTACAGCAGCAATTATTACCCTTTCAGGACCATGCACACCAATTGTGAGAACTCTTTCAATGTCAGCTGTTCTACTTGGCCCACTTATTATTGTGAGATAAGGAATGTCTCTAATATCTATTTTTCCAAATAACTCGGCCATGTTATTGAGTATTTTGTTCAAAGGTAAAATGGCAATGTGAATTTCTGGTAATGTGGAACATAGTCTTTTTGCAGCTGTTTTTGATATTTCAACGAGGCTACCTGTTTCAGCAATGCCAAAATCTGCCTCATTTATTCCAATCTTTGCTGAAGAAGCTGAATTTAAATCTATATTAAACTCAATCTGTGGTAATTCTTTTTGGAGCGCATCTTTGTCAATACCTTCAAGAAACTGAGACTCACACCATACAACACTTTTTGATACTTTGTTCGCTGCATTTTCAATTATAAAGTCCTTTATGAAGTCAAGGGCTTCTGCTTTGCTTTTAAACAAGTGTACCTCTGCACTCATAAAGGTCGCTTTTTCTTTGAAGAGTTCAAACATTTCCTTTCTCCTCTTCTTTATAGGATTTTGAAAGTAAACTTATTGTATGAATTACATCACATTGAGCATTTGCTCTGTGAAGACTTTCAAAAAGTTCCATCATACAAGCAGGACATCCTGTACATACAGCTTGAGCAGTAGTTGATTTTATATCTTCAGCTTTGGAAGAGGCAATTTTCAACGAGGTCTCTGGATGGGTGAGATGATAGGACCCTCCACTTCCACAGCAGGCATCAGGTTTTTTCATCTCAAGTAGTGTTACTCCAGGAATCTTTTTAATAATTTCCCTTGGCTCTGCAAAGACCTTCATAGACTTTTTTAGGTGGCAAGAGTCATGATAGGTGACCTTAAGGTTTAATTTACCCTTAGGAGGTTCAAAGTTAATTACTTTTAAAAGAAAAGTGGATATATCGTATGTTTTTTCAGCCCATTTTTTAGCTTTTTCCTCATAGTTAGAGTCACCCTCAAGGATAATTGGGTATTCAGTTTTTAAGGCACTTCCGCAGGACCCACAGACAGTTATTATGTAGTCGCAATCACTCTGCTCAAATACATCTATATTTTTTCTTGCAAGTTCTCTTGCTGTATCTATATCACCATGAACCATTACTGGCATACCACAACAGTTTTGTCTCTTAGGCGTTACAATACTTACATTGTTTTTTTGTAGCACATATATTAAATCCTCTCCGACTTCTGGAAAGAGATAATTAACAGAACAACCAGTAAAGAAAAGGGCTTTGCACTTAGAATACTTAACAGTGATTACCTCAGAAACCTTGTCTCTAAAGCTTTCTTTTGAGAGTTCAGGTATTACAAAGTTTTCGTCAAATCTTTTTCCTAAGGTTTTCATGAATCCCTTAGGAGTTCTTCTTTTTTCCTGCTGTTCCTTTAAGAAGAGTCCTTGCATGACAGCAAAAGCTTTCATTCCCTTGTCAAATAGTTCAGGATTTTTAAGCATTCCAAAGATTGCTTTTTTTACAAAGGGAATTCCCTTTTTTTTGGCAATTGCTGCTCTAAGGCCGAGAATTATTCGATCAAAGCGAACTTGAGATGGACAAGCCATCATGCAAGATTTACATACTAAGCAGTTAAAAAGAAGTTTAACAAGCGTTTCATCATCTATTTTTATGTCTTCAGAGGAAAGTGCTATTTCTCCGAGTGCAATCTTACCCCTTGCCACAGATGATTCCTTTTTTTCTATGTTATAGATTGGACAAGCTGCCATACAGTTTCCACATTTCATGCATCGAAGGAGTTCTTTTTTTAGTGCATCTATGTTATCAAAAACTGATGTGGTCAATTTAGTCCTCCATAGGAACAAGCTTACCGGGATTTAATATATTGTCTGGATCAAGGGCTTGTTTTATTCTTCTCATTGTCTCAACTCCAGATCTGCCAATTTCATTTTTGAGATATTTAAGCTTTGCTATTCCGATTCCATGTTCTCCAGAAAGAGTTCCGCCTAAAGAGAGAGCTGATTCAAATATTTCATCTACTGCCTTATGAAGTCTCTCCATCTCATCTTTGTTTGTGGGATCTATAAGAATTGTTGGATGGAGATTTCCATCTCCGGCATGACCAAATGTGCCAATTAGAAGATTGTATTTTTTAGCAATGTTTTGAATTGAAATTAACATATCAACTATCTTTGTTCTTGGCACGGTTGCATCTTCAAGTATGGTTGATGGTTTTACCTGGGCAAGTGCGGGAAGTGCTGCTCTTCTTGCAGCCCATAGAGCATCTCTTTCAGCGTCAGTCTCGGCAATTTTATATTTTCCGTTGTTCTTTCCAATAACTTCAATGCACTTTTCCGCTTCCCATTCAACAGAATCCTTACCCATTCCATCCACTTCTATGAGTAACAGGGCTTCTACATCTGTGGGAAGTCCTACTTTTGCATAGTTTTCCACTGTTTGAATGGTTACTTTATCCATTATTTCAAGAGTTGCTGGAATTACATGAGCCCGTACTATGTCAGTTACGGTTTTACCTGCATCTTCTAATTTTTCAAAAAAGGCTATCATGGCTTTTCTGTATTTTGGCGCAGGTATTAACTTACATATTATCTCTGTGATAATTCCAAGCGTCCCCTCAGAGCCAACAAAAAGGTTTGTAAAATCATAGGCTGTTACATTTTTTACGGTTTTACCTCCGAATCGGAAAATTTCTCCAGTTGGCATCACTACTTCCATTCCCATAATGTAGTGTTTTGTAACTCCATATTTAAGACCTCTGAGTCCGCCAGAGTTTTCAGCCACTGAACCTCCCACAGTGGCTGTTGCCATTGAACCTGGATCAGGAGGATAGATGAGTCCAAACTTTGAAACAGCAGCGTTCAAATCAGAGATAATAACTCCAGGTTGAACTGTAGCAGTGAGATTATCGGCATCTATTTCAAGAATTTTGTTCATTTTCTGAAAGGAAACAACTACGCCCTTACTAAGTGGAACAGGACCTCCGCTAAGACAAGTTCCTGCTCCTCTCGGATAAATTGGAGTTTTAGTTTGTCTTGCGAGAAAAATAAGTTCCTGAATTTGTTTTGTATTTTCGGGGAAAACAACCACCCCAGGAATCTCCCTGGGGATTCCGGGGGTGGCATCATAGCTATATGTGATTAATTCAGCCTTATCGGTTAAAACATTCTCTGCACCAAAAATGTTTTTGCACTTATTTATGAAGGTGCTATCAATCATCTTGAAACTCCTCTACCCATCACTCTTGAGAGAATTACAATCATAAAGGATATGACAAATGTAGCAATGAGATAGTATATTCCTTCTGAAGGAATACCAGATGGTGTTGCAGCCTTTGCTGCTTGCTGAGCAGCCTGAACAACTACCTGTTCCCACTGAGGAATCATCCATGTAAAAACATAAGCCTGTAGCATTGCAATAATACCCATCATGATTGTAAGAATTATAGAGTGTTTAAGTGTGAATCTAAATATATCTCCTTCATGTCCAACATATCCTGTGGCAGCTGTTGCAACAGCAATTGACTGAGGAGATATCATTTTACCAAAAACTCCACCAGATGAGTTTGTAGCAACTGTAAGGACAGGATCTACGCCTATCTGACGAGCTGTGACTTCCTGAAGTTTTCCAAATAGCGCATTAGAAGAGGTGTCTGAACCTGTCATGAAAACTCCAAGCCAACCAAGAAAAGCTGCAAAGAATGGGAAAATAACTCCTGTTGAGGCAAAGGCATAACCAAGAGTAATTGCCATACCAGAGAAGTTATAAAGATAGGCAAAACCTATTATTGTTCCAATTGTCACAATAGGCCATTTAAGCTGATTGAGAGTTCTTCCTGCTACTTTTAATGCTGTTGAAAGCGAAGCTCCCATAACAGGAATTGAGAGTATTCCTGCAAAAAGAATAGCTGTTCCAGCTGCTGACAGGAGATTAAAGGCATATACTGCACCTTTTGGTTTGCCAAGATGATCGATAACTTCCTTGTCAAGTCCTACAATTGGGAATTTAAAAGTAGCCAATTGATCAAGAGCAGCCTTAACAGGTTTTATTCCCCATGCAGCCACAAAGATTGAAAGAAGAATAAAGGGTGCCCAAGCTCTAAAGACCTGTCCTGCTGAGAACTGAAGTTTTGCTCTTCCAAGAGCTGCTCCTTCGTGTTCAAATGTCCAGGATTCTTTTGGATGCCAGATTTTAGCAAATATTACTGTTGCAATTATTGAGATAATTGCTGAAAGTATATCTGGGAGATAAGGTCCGATATAGTTTGAAACAAAAAACTGAGTAAGTGCAAAGGAACCACCACTTACCAGAAGTATTGGCCAGATTTCTATTGCCTTTTTCCATCCTGCCATTACAACTGCCATGTAAAAAGGAACAATTATGCTGAAGAATGGAAGCTGACGACCCACCATTTTGCTTATTGCCATCATGTCAACGCCTGAAACTCCAGCAGCAACAACAATAGGAATACCGATTGCTCCAAATGCAACAGGTGCAGTGTTAGCAATAAGACAGATACCAGCAGCATAAATTGGGTTAAATCCAAGTCCAGCTAACATAGCTGCCGATATAGCAACAGGTGTTCCAAATCCAGCAGCACCCTCAAGAAATGCTCCGAAGGAGAAGGCTATGATTACTGCTTGAACTCTTCTGTCATCGGAGATTGCCGCGAGAGAGTTTTTAATAATTTCAAACTGTTTGGTTTCTACAGAGAGATTGTAGATGTAAACAGCTGTAACAACTATCCAACATACGGGCCATAAACCAAAAATAAAACCATTGAAAATCGAAAGAACCGAAAGATTAATAGGCATTCCATAAGCTACGATCGCAATAAGAGTAGCAATAACGACTGCTGAAATTGCTGCCCAGTGCCCCTTCATTCTTTTGTAAGCAAGCGCCCAGAAAAGGTACAGAATAGGCACTGCTGCAATTAAGGCACTTAAGGCCAGACTACCCAATGGATCAATTTCCATCTTCCAGGGCATAATAAAACCTCCTTCATTAAAAATTTTTTTAAAAATTATGCCCTATTTAAAGAAAGTTGTAAATCGGAAAAATCTTACATCTCTGTAAGAATATTCCTACATGCCTAAGAGAAATTCTAAAATAGCCTTCTCGGTGTGGAGTCTATTTTCTGCCTGATCTAAGACAACGCTCTGGGGTCCATCAATAACATCATCGGTTATCTCCTCTCCTCTATGTGCAGGCAGACAGTGCATAACTATAGCATCATTTTTAGCCTTTTTAAGAAGAGAAGAGTTTATCTGAAATCCCTTGAATTTATTCTTTTTGTCTTGGTTTCCTTCCTCGCCCATACTAATCCAAACATCCGTATAAACTACATCAGCATTGGTAACTGCCTCATATGGATCGTTAAATAACTTAACCTGTGTATGATTTTTTGCCCAATCAATACACTCTTTAAGGGGTTCAAGACCTTCGGGAGTGGCTATATGAATTTTTGCGCCAACTAAAGCTGATGCCTCAATTAGCGAATTTGCCACATTGTTTCCATCACCCACATAAGCTATGAGTATTTTCTCAAGGTCACCTTTTTTTTCTAAGATGGTCATAATATCAGCTACTGCTTGGCAAGGATGATGGTTATCTGTAAGGGCGTTTATTACAGGTATCTGAGAAAAGGAAGAAAATTCTTCAACTGTTGAGTGCGAAAAGGTTCTAATCACAATGCCGTCTAAATAACGAGAAAGCACCTGTGCAGTATCTTTTATTGTCTCACCTCTTGAAAGTTGTAAATCCCTTGGGCTCATATAAATAGGATGAGCACCGAGCTGATATATGGCCACTTCAAAGGAGATTCTTGTGCGGGTTGAAGGCTTTTCGAAAATCATTCCAATACTTTTTCCAATAAGAGGGCATTTCAATCGATCAACTCCTGATTTAAGCTCTATTGATCTATTAAGCAGAAATTTAAATTCCTCTTTAGTTAAATCTCTCACTTTAAGAAAATGTCTTATCAACTTACAGCCTCCTTGAGAGCTTTATCGAGAACCATTACAGCTTCATCAATGTGGTCCTTTTCTATTATCAATGGAGGAGTGAGTCTTAGTACTTCGCCATCTCCTGCTGTGCCTATGAGAAGACCCTTTTTTAGACACTTTTTTACTATATCAGCACCATTTATTGTAAGCTCTACTCCCACTAAAAGCCCAAGACCTCTAACTTCTTTTATTAATTGAGGGTATTTATCCTTAAGGGAATTAAGTTTTTTTATTATATACTTGGACATCCTCTGACAGGAATCAAGGAGATAACCATCCTCCAATATAGTTTCAAGTGTTGCAAAACCAGCAGCGCATGCAACCGGATTTCCACCAAAGGTAGAGGCATGGGTTTTTGGCGCAAATGCTTGAGCTATTTCCTCTTTGGTAAGTATTGCTCCAATTGGAATTCCTCCGCCAAGTCCTTTTGCGAGTGTCATAATATCTGGTTCTATACCAAAGTGTTCGTAAGCAAAGAGTTTACCTGTTCTTCCCATTCCTGTTTGGACTTCATCAAGTATAAGTAAAATTCCCTCATTATCACATATCTGTCTTACCCGTTTTAAATAGTTTTTATCTGGTATATTTATTCCACCTTCTGCTTGTATTGGTTCAAGAATAATAGCGCAAGTTTTTTCGCTGATTGCTTCGTTTAAAGCCTCTAAATCATTGAAGGGAACAAACTTAACTCCCGGTAAGAGAGGCTCAAAGCCGTGGTGATATTTTTCCTGACCGGTCACACTTAGACTTCCAAAGCTTCTACCATGAAAGGAATTAAATGCAGCAATAAATTCGAATCGTTCTTCTCCATACTTTTTTTTCATGTAAATTCTTGCAAGCTTTAAAGCTCCTTCATTGGCTTCTGTGCCTGAGTTGCAGAAAAATACTCTATCTGCAAAGGAGTTTTTTATGAGAGTTTTTGCAAGCTCAAGCTGAGGTTCGGAGTAATAAAGGTTAGAGACATGAATAAGCCGTTGAACCTGTTTTTGAACTGCCATTACTACCTGACGTGGACAATGACCTAAAACATTTACAGCAATTCCCGCTAGAAAGTCCAAGTACTCTTTCCCATTGACGTCCCACACTTTAACTCCTCTTCCTTTTCTAAGTACAATAGGATACCGTGTATAGGTTGGGATGAAGAGTTTGTCAAATAAATTCAATATTTCTTTTTCTTCCATAAAGCATTATATTACCATAAATATCAGAGTTAATGGTATAATTTGATTAATTCGAAGTGGTTTGAAGTTGGTATTTTCAAGAAATTCTAAAGGAGAGTGATGAAATTAAATTAATTAAAATGCAGCAGAAAACTGAATTAAAAAAAGAGCTAAGAAAAAAAATTCTTAGGTTGAGAGATAGTCTAAATGTCAGTATAAGAAAAAGAAAGGACGAGAAGATTAAAGCCTCAGTAACTGAATTTATTAGGAAAATGAATATAAAATCTCTTGCGCTTTATGCATCATTTGGAAGCGAGGTTAATACCCAGGAGATTTTCTTTTTTTGCAAGGAGAAGGGAATTAAAACAGCCTTTCCAAAGGTAGTTGATGAAGACTTAGCTATTCTTTGGGTAAACAGTTCAGATGAGCTTAAGCCAGGCTATAAATCTATTCTCGAGCCTTCAATTTATAGGATAGCAAGCTTTGATGAATTAGATTTGATACTGGTGCCAGGTGTTGCTTTTGATGAGAGATGTTATAGAATTGGCTATGGTGGTGGATTTTATGACAGACTTTTGAAAGATAAAAAGGTCACTAAATTGGGACTTGCTTATGAAGAACAGGTTGTAAAGGAAATTCCAAATGAGCCCTTTGATATAAGGGTTGATTTAATAATTACCGATGAAAGGATAATAAGCTGTGTTTGACTTGGAAAAGATTAAAGAGGGTGTAAGACTAATTCTTGAAGGAATTGGAGAAGATCCAGAAAGATTAGGACTTAAGGAAACCCCTATCAGAATTGCTCGGATGTGCGAAGAGATTTTTCGTGGACTTCTTCCTCCTGAGGAAGATCTTCTCAAATGCATTGAAGGAGAGACTCACGATGAGATGGTGCTTATAAAAGATATTCCATTTTACTCTGTATGTGAGCATCATTTGTTGCCTTTTTTTGGAAATGCTCATATTGCTTATATACCAAATGGTCGAATTGTTGGCTTAAGCGAACTTCCGAAAGCTCTTGACTATCTTGCCAAAAAACCCCAGGTCCAAGAAAGGCTTACGAGCGAGCTTGCAAATCTTCTTATGTTAAAATTAAAGCCAAAAGGATGTATGGTAGTGATTGAAGCAGAACATCTTTGTATGAGTATGAGGGGAATAAAGAAACCCAATTCAAAGACTGTTACATCTGCAGTGCGAGGAATTTTTAGAAAAAGCCAAACCACAAGAGATGAGGCTTTGCAGTTAATAAGGGGAAAGGGATAGAAATGGATAACATCTTAGATGGTAAAAAATTAGCCTATTCAATAAAAGAAAATCTTAAGGAAGAAATTGAAAATCTTAAGAAAAGAGGCATCACTCCTTCATTGAGTGTTATTCTTGTTGGTGAAAATAAGGCCTCTCATAAGTATGTTAGTTTCAAGGAGAAAGCCTGTAAAGAACTTGGCATAGAAAGTTCTGTTTTTAAGTTTCCTGAGAATACAACAGAAGAAGAACTATTAGGTCTAATTTATAACCTTAATAAGGACAAAAGGGTTAATGGAATTCTTGTTCAACTTCCTCTTCCCAAGCACATTGATCAAAAAAAGGTGCTTCAGAGTATAGACCCTTTAAAGGATGTAGATGGCTTTACTCCTTACTGTCTTGGTAGACTTCTTACTGACAATCCGCTTTTTATTCCCTGTACACCTAAAGGAGTGATAAAAATGCTTGATGCCTACAGAGTAAACATAGAAGGTATGCATGCTGTCATGGTTGGAAGAAGCGTAATTGTTGGCAAACCTCTTTCACTTTTGCTTCTTCGTAAAAATGCAACTGTAACAATTTGTCATAGCAAAACAGAAAACTTAGGCCATATTACCTCGAAAGCAGATATTTTATGTGTAGCTATAGGCAAAGAAAGATTTATTAAATCTTCAATGATAAAAGAAGGTGCAGTAATTATAGACATTGGCATAAATGTTGCTTCTAATGGTAAAGTAATAGGAGATGTGGATTTTGATGAGGTAAGTAAGAAAGCCCGTTGGATAACGCCAGTTCCTGGAGGTGTAGGACCTATGACAATAGCTATGCTTATGGAAAATACTCTGCAGGCTGCAAAGTTACAAGCGGAGAGATTTGAATGATAGTTACAAAGAGAAAAGAAGAAAAGGAGTTGTTTTCTCAGATTAGTAACTTCAAATCCTTTTTCCTCATAGGTTGTGCTGAATGTGCAAGTCTATGTGGCACAGGAGATGAGGATGCTTTAAATACTTTAAGGGAATCCCTTAAAAATATAGGGAAAGTTGTAACCGGCCAATTCGTTGCAAAAACAGGATGTCAAATTCTTGGCACTAAAAGGGAAGCGATGAAATTCAAAGAAGAAATCGAGCAGGCTGAATGTATTTTAGTCCTTTCCTGTGGTGCAGGAACTCAAAGCATCGGAGAGTTTATTCAAGATAAGCCGGTTATTCCAGTGAATGATACTCTATTTATTGGTAGCATGAGAAGACTTAGAGAGTTTGAGGAAAGATGCAGAGCCTGCGGAGAGTGTTTTCTTGCAATAACAGGAGTCTGTGTGGTAACCCTGTGCCCTAAATCAATGCTGAATGGACCCTGTGGTGGCTATAGGGATGGAAAATGTGAGGTAAATCCAAAAAGAAAGTGTGTCTGGATAGTTGCCTTTGATATACTTGAGAAAAGAGGACTTATTGACAGGTTTTATTCAGATGTACTTGGACCAAAGGATTGGTCAAAAGGGAATCACCCAAGAGAACTTTACTCAGGGAGTGGTAATAGTTCATGACATTAAAGGAAAAGCTTACTCAAGGTAATTTTGTAATAACCTTAGAAATTACTCCTCCTAAGGGACCAGATATTTCTCCTCTTATTGAGAAGCTTAAGATTCTTAAAGAATATGCCGATGCAGTTAATTTTACTGACAATCCATCAGCTAAGATGAGAATGTGTTCTCTTGCTGCCTGTAAGATTTCAAATGATTTAGGTTTTGAGGCAGTCCTACAGATGGCATGCAGGGATCGTAACAGAATTGCTATTCAATCTGATCTTCTTGGTGCTCATGCTCTCGGAATTAGAAACCTTCTTGTTATGACTGGAGATCATCCTATTTGGGGAGACCACAAAGAGGCAAAGCCAGTATATGATATCGATTCATCTATATTAATTAAGCTTGTACAAAATTTAAACAATGGTTTGGATATAAATGGTAGAAGTTTAAATGGAAAAACAGAATTCTTTTTTGGAGCAACAGTGAATCCTAATGTAAATCCTCTTATGCCACAGTTCAAGAGATTTGAGCAAAAACTTATGTTGGGAGCTCAATTTTTTCAAACCCAGATGATTTTTGAATTAGAAGTGCTTGAGAGATTCATGAACTATGCTAGTAAATTTAATGCAAAAGTTATAGCCGGGATTGTTATAATAAGAAGTAAGAAAATGCTACAATTTCTTTCAAATAATGTTCCTGGTGTTGTGGTTCCTCAATGGTTGATGGAGAAAGTTGAAAAATTAGAGGATAGTGATGTGGAAAAATTTGGACTTGAGTTGGCTGGTTCCATAATTTTAAGTATAATTGAGAAAAAGCTTTGTCAGGGTGTACATATTATGGCTTTCTCTAAAATAGGAGAAGTTGAGGATTTACTTAGTTTAATAAAAGTTGGAGCTTAGGCATGGGCCTTGTTGGTGCCACATCATTAGGTGAACAGTTAATAAAGAAAGGAATTATTACCGATGGCCAACTCATTAATGCTTTAAAACTTCAGAAAGCTGAGGGTATTAAAATTGATGCCGCTCTAATTAAATTAGGTTACATAAGCGAAGAAAAACTATTAGAGGCCTTAAGTAGTATTTACGGTTTTCCAACAATTAGTCTTACTCCAGCTGATATTGATTTGGGTGCGCTAAAACTAATTCCTGAAGAAGTTATAAGGAAGTACAGGATTATACCCTTTGCAAAATCTGGAAATACTGTAAAAGTTGCAATATCTGAGCCTTCAAGCACAGCTGTTGAAAATTTAAAATTTTTACTTAGTGGTTTTAATTTCCAGATTTATCTAATAAAAAATTCAGAACTAAATAGCATTATTAATAAATTTGCACAAGTGAAATATGATGGTCAAAAAACAGAAAATGTGTCAGAATTGGTTGAGAGCGCTGTAAGTGATATATCTTCTGTTAGAGAAGAGACTGAGGTTCAGCCAGAATCAACTCGTGTAGATGCTCCTATAATAAAGCTTGCGGATAAAATAATTATAGATGCGGTAAAAATGAGGGCAAGTGACATACATATTGAGCCTCATGAAAAGGGAGTTGCTATAAGATATCGAATAGATGGTGTACTTCATAATATTTTTAATCTGCCATTACAGATAAAGAGCCCTCTTATTACCAGATTTAAAATAATGTCTCATTTAGACATAGCAGAAAGAAGACTTCCTCAGGATGGCAGAATTAAGAGTAAAGTTTTAGGTAAAGAGGTTGATTTTCGAGTTTCCACTTTACCAACTATATATGGAGAAAAAATAGTTCTCAGGGTCCTTGAAAAGGGAAATCTTCAGCTTGACTTGACTAAGTTAGGTTTTGAGGAAGTATCCCTTAAATTTTTCCTTGAGGCATTAGAAAAACCCTATGGAATGATTCTTGTTACAGGTCCAACTGGTTCTGGTAAAACTACCACCCTTTACTCAGCATTAATGAGACTTAATAAGCCAGATGTTAATATAATGACTGTTGAGGATCCTGTAGAATATAGTTTCCCTGGAATTAATCAGGTACAGGTTAAGGAGGATGTGGGACTTACCTTTGCAGCGGCTTTGAGGTCTTTTCTAAGACAAGACCCTGATATAATAATGGTTGGTGAGATAAGAGATTTTGAGACAGCAGAGATAGCGGTTAAAGCAGCTCTTACAGGACATCTAGTGTTAAGCACTCTCCACACTAATGATGCACCAAGTACAGTTACCAGGCTTGTTAATATGGGAATAGAACCTTTTCTTATCTCGTCCTCTGTTATTCTTGTGGTAGCACAGAGATTGGTGCGTAAATTATGCTCCCATTGCAAGTTCGAAGAGAAATATTCGAAGGAAACGCTTCTTAAAATAGGATTCACTCCAGATAAAATTGAAGGGGCTAAAATTTATGGTCCAAAGGGATGTTCTGAATGCAATCAAACTGGATACTCAGGAAGAGTAGCTCTTTACGAAGTAATGCCAATTAAAGAAGAAATTAAAGAGCTCATTCTAACAGGTGCATCTACAGCAGAGATTAAAAAGGAGGCAATAAAACATGGAATGATAACCCTGCGGCAAAGTGGAATTCATAAGGTTTTACAGGGTGTAACTTCCATAAAAGAAGTATTAAGAATAACCTTTGAGGATTAATTAATGCCTCCTTATTCTCAGGTAAAATCTCTTACCACTGATTATCTTATCATAGGAAGTGGTGTGGCAGGTCTTAGAGCAGCAATTGAACTTGGTCAGCACGGTACAGTAATGGTTGCTACTAAAGATTTACCTACAGAAAGCTCTACAGAGTATGCTCAGGGTGGTGTGGCAGTTGCCCTAAGTGATGAGGATGAAATAGGAATACATTTTGAAGATACAATTAAGGCTGGTGATGGTCTTTGTAATGAAGAATCCGTTAGAATTCTTGTAAGTGAGGGACCTGAAAGAATAATAGAATTAATCAACTGGGGTGCAGAATTTGATAAAGAAGGTTCTAAGCTTGCGTTTACTCTTGAAGCTGCGCATTCAAGAAGAAGAGTTCTCCATGCCCACGGTGACTCCACAGGTAGAGAAATAGAGAGGGTACTGATTAACAAAGTATCAAGAATGGAGCGAGTTAAAAAAGCTTCATTTACAATGGCATTAGATTTAATAGTTGAAGACGGAGTATGTAAAGGAGCCCTTCTTTTAAAGGGAAAGGAAGTCATACTCTGTTATTCAAAGGCCACATTGCTTGCAACAGGCGGTGCAGGACAGATTTACATGAGAACCACCAATCCCAGGGTTATTACAGGTGATGGAATGGCAATGGCATTTAGAGCAGGTGCTTATTTAAAGGATATGGAGTTTGTTCAATTTCATCCAACAGCTCTGTATTCGAAGAATGTGCCTGCCTTTCTCCTAAGTGAGGCAATGAGAGGAGAAGGAGCTATTCTCAGAAATATAAATGGTGAAGCCTTTATGAAGAATTACCATTCTATGGGTGAATTAGCTCCTCGAGATATCGTATCAAGGGCAATCATTTCAGAGATGGTAAGAACTCAATCCGCACATGTATATCTTGACCTTACCCATCTTGATGAGGATTTTGTTAAAAGGAGATTTCCCACTATTTATAATACTTGCCTTCGATTTGATTTCAACATTACAAAACAGCCGATTCCTGTATCTCCAGCAGCCCATTTTATAATGGGCGGAGTTGAGACAGATGTAAACGGAAAGACCAATATAGAGGGACTGTTTTCTGCTGGTGAGGTAGCATGCACAGGAGTTCACGGAGCAAATAGGCTTGCAAGTAATAGTCTTCTTGAAGGTCTTGTATATGGATTTAGAGCAGCAAGGGAAGCTATAAAATATGTTGAAGAATCAGAGAAATTTTTATTTCCAAAATTGATTTCCTGTGAGAAACCTTCTGAAATTGATTTAGAGGAAGTAATAAAAATAAAAAATGACATTAAACAGACCATGTGGGAGAAAACAGGAGTAATAAGATGTGGAGAATCATTAAGCAAAGCTATGGAAAAAATCTTTCCCTATTATGAGAGGTTTTCTAAATTTTTCTTCACTGATCCTTTAATAGTAGAACTTAAAAATATGGTTACTGTTGCGCTTATTATAACTCTTTCTGCTCTTAACAGAAAAAATAGCGTTGGCGCTCATTACAGGACAGATTTTAAGGAGAAGTTGCCAAGTTGGCAAAATCACACCAGGGTGATAAAAAAAGATGGAGAAGCAGTTGTGGAGTATTCAGGCATTAAATAGGGAGGATAAAAAATGATGAAAGCTAAAATAGTCTGTACCATAGGACCTTCATCAGAAGACAGAAATACAATTCGGAAAATGATTGAAAATGGAATGGATGTGGCAAGGCTTAATTTTTCCCACGGTTCTCCCGATTGGTTTAAAAATATAGTTAGCACAATTCGAAAAGAAGCTCAAAAACTAAATAAAGCAGTATCAATCCTGCAGGACTTACAAGGAATAAAAATAAGAATAAGTGAAGTTGAAGGTGGCGAGGTCTGGTTAAATGAAGGACAACAGGTTGAGGTTTATTCAGGATGTGAAATTTCAACTTCCAACAAAATATACATATCCTACCCTCCATTGATAGAAGATGTAAAAGAGGGAGATGAAATACTTATTGACGATGGCATTTTGAAGATAAAAATAAAGGAAAAGTTAAAGGATCGATTAAAGGGAGTTGTTATTGAAGGAGGACCTTTAAAATCTAAAAAAGGAGTAAATCTTCCATTTACACGGACATCAATAGAGTCCTTCACTGAAAAGGACAAAGCAGATTTGCTTTATGGAATTAAACTTGATGTAGATTATGTGGCCTTTTCTTTTGTTAGAAACAGAGAAGATATAAGGTCTGTGAAAAAATGGGCAGAAAAAAATCGATTAAACCTCCCGCCTTTAATTGCTAAGATAGAGAAAAGGGAAGCACTTAAAAACATTGAAGAAATTTTAGATGAATGTGATGGAATAATGGTTGCAAGGGGAGACCTTGGAGTTGAACTTCCTCCAGAGGAAGTTCCTTTTTATCAGAAGATGCTTATAGAGCTTGCTAATCAAAAAAGAAAGATAGTAATAACAGCCACACAGATGCTTGAATCTATGAGGGAACACACAAGACCAACAAGGGCTGAAGCAAGCGATGTGGCAAATGCAGTACTTGATGGAACAGATGCACTTATGCTTTCTGCAGAAACAGCTACAGGTAAATATCCTGTTGAAGCAGTAAGAACAATGAATTCAATTATAGGATTTACTGAGCAAAACCTTTTTGATCGAATTGTATCTTCTTTTAAAGTTAGTAAATATTTTCCAGAGGCAATAGCCTCAGGTGCTGTAAGGGTTGCTCAAGACATAGATGCAAAGGCTATAGTGGTATTTACTCATTCAGGATTCTCAGCTTTGTTGATTTCTAAGCTCAGACCATCAATGCCTATTGTAGCATTTACTCCTGATGAGAGAGTTTATAGAAGGCTTGCTCTTTTATGGGCAGTTATTCCCATGCATATTTCAAAAGATATTGACATTATAGATGATGCCTTTTTGCAGGAGACTGAAATAGAGCTTAAAAAAATGGGTGTTGCAAAAGATTCAGATGCAGTGGTCTTTGTAGCAAGCTCACCATTTCTTGGAAATAGGAATGTGATAAGGCTTCACAAAATCGGAGATCCCCTATAGGATATCCGAATAGGTGTAGTTTTTTAAGTAGGTAATAAACTCCTCTACTGCAGGCGATAGAATAGTATTTTTAGGCAGAACAATATAAAAATCTCTTGTTATTTTTCCTTCTTTGAGTTTAACAATTTTGAGATTACCACAGGCAACTTCCTTTCTGATTGCCCATTTCGATACAATTGAAAGGCCTATACCCCTTTCAACAGCTTCTTTAATTGCTCCTGTGCTTCCAAGAATAAGTGATACATGCATGTCTGAAACACTAAGACCGTGTTCTGCTAAAAATCTTTCAATTATATATCTTGTGCTTGAACCTTCTTCTCTTAGAACAAAAGGCTCTTTAACTACATCAAAGATGGAAACAGATTTTTGGTTTCCCAGCGGATGATCAGGAGGGCAAACAACGCTTAATTCGTCTGATATAATAGGTTCTACTAAATATTTATTTTTTCCAGCAACTTCAGAGGTAATTCCGAAGTCTATAAGGCTGGTATTGAGCATTTCAAGAATTTTTTTATCGTTTCCTATGGATATACTTACTCTAATCTTAGGATGCTTTTTTTTAAAATCAACAGCTATGGCTGGAAGAATATAATTACCCGCTGTTATGCCTGCACCAATTTTTACACAACCCTTTATGAGGCCAGTAATTTTGCCTATATCTTTTGCTGCCTCTGCATAAAGAGTTAGAATTTGTTTCGCATATTTGTAGAGAATTTCACCTGCTGGCGTAAGTGTTATACTTCCTGAGGACCTATCGAAAAGTTTAGTTTCATAGAGTTCTTCTAATGCCTGTATTTGAAGACTTACTGCAGGCTGAGTTAAATGAATAATTTCAGAAGTCTTAGAAAAACTCTTCGTTTCAGCGACAGTGCAGAAAACTTTTAACTTGTGGTCCTCCATAAACAAACTAATTTTACCATAAAAATTTTTAATAATCAAGATGAAATATACCCTCAAATATTGACATCAGCATTATCACTATTTTATAGTAATAAAAAGAATATAAGGGGGTAAGGTATAATATGGAAAATAAAATCAAATTAATTCAGCGACTAAGAAGAATTGAAGGACAAATAAGAGGATTGCAAAAGATGATTGAATCGGGAAGAGAGTGTGAAGAAATAATAACGCAATTTGCCTCTATAAATGGTGCTCTAAAGGGTGCTGGATTTTTAATTGTGAAATTTTATCTTAATGATTGTTTGCGTAAAAATAAGGATTCAGTAGAGCGAATTGAGAAGGACGTTGAAAAAGTAATAAAGACATACATATCAGCTGTTTAGGAGGTAGGGTTTTATGCCTATTTATGAATATCGTTGTAAAAACTGCTCAAGGACCTTTGAAATTTTAAAATCTTCCGATGCTCGAGATGAAAGGGAAAAATGTCCTTGGTGTGGGGGAGAAGATACAGAACGACTTATCTCTTTGTTTTCAAGCAATTCTTCAGCTTGCAGCATCATCCCGTCTTTCGGAGGTTGAAAAGTAAAATAACTGGCAGTTTGCCGGGAGGTATAAAATGAAAATTTCAAGAAGAAATTTCTTTATATTGGCATCTACGATTTCCGCTTCTTTTCTTTTTGGAAATAAGGTGGAGGCAGTTGAGGGTAAGTATGCAACTCTGGTGGATCTTACTAAATGTGATGGTTGTAAAGGTGAATCTGTGCCTCTTTGTGTAAAGGCATGTAGAGATTACAACGCAAATAGATTTCCCAATCCTGAAAAACCAATCCTTCCCTACTGGCCAAGAAAAACCTATGAAGACTGGTCTGATAAGAGGGATAAGATTGATACATTAACGCCTTACAATTGGATTTTTGTTCAAAAAGTTAATATTCAAGGTAAAGAAATTTTCATTCCAAGAAGGTGTATGCACTGTGACAATCCCCCTTGCGTGAGAGAGTGTCCCTTTGGAGCGCTTACGAAACAGCCAGAAGGAAACTCAGTAATAAATGATAAAATTTGCTTTGGTGGTGCAAAATGTAGAGATGTCTGTCCTTGGCACATACCTCAAAGACAGGCAGGAGTTGGAATTTATTTGCAGATACTTCCGAAGTATGCAGGTGGTGGAGTGATGTACAAGTGCGATTTGTGCAAAGATAAAATAAGGAAAGGAGAAGAACCAGCTTGCGTAACTGCCTGTAGAAGCCGTTCTGGTAAAGAAGGAGTTTTTACCTTTGGTATAAGAGATGAAATTTATGCTCTTGCGTATAAAAAGGTGAGAGAAGAGGGACTTTTTATTTATGGTGACAAACAAAATGGTGGAACATCAACGCTTTATCTTTCAGCAGTCTCTTTTGAATTGATCAGTAAAGCTTTACAAGATAAAAAAGAGAGATTTCTAATGCCAGTACATGTGGAAAACAAGATAATTTCTAAATTCAATCCAATAGGGAAGATAGTTCTTGCATCTGGAGCCATTTCTATGATCGGTGCTACTTTAGCTGCTTTTTTATCAAAAAAGGAAAAAAAGGAGGCTTGCGAGGATGAAAAAGATTAAAAGACATAGTCTCATAGAGCGAATAGAACATTGGAGCATTGCTGTGTCAGGAATTATTCTTCTTTTTACTGGACTTGGCTGCCTTCCTCTTTATAAAAGATATTACATTACTGAAATTCCCGGGTTTGGTTGGACTGCTGATTTTTACACTGTAACTCTTGTTCATTATGTTGCCTCGATAATTTTTGTATCTGCTGTTATTTTCCATATCTTTTATCATGGATTAAGAAAAGAATTCGGGTTACTTCCTCGAAGAGGCGATATCAAAAATAGTTTTAAAGTTATTTTAGCGATGATAGGAATCGGTAAAGAACCACCGTCAGATAAGTATCTTCCAGAGCAAAGAATCGCCTATGTTGGTATAGGATTGGTAGTACTTACCCTTACTGTAACAGGAATAATTAAAGTTCTTAAAAATCTTGAATGGATCATACTTTCTCCGCAGGCTGAATCAATTAATACCATTATTCACACCCTTACAGGTTTTCTCTTTATTTTTGTGTTAATTTTTCATGTGGGTGTGGTTTTGTTATTTAAATCAAACTGGCCACTTCTAAAAAGTATGTTTACAGGTTACGTAGATGAGGAATATGCAAAGCACAGACATTCTTTGTGGTACAGGAAATATAAAAATTAACATGCTAAATTTTTAGGCAAAGAAGAAATTTTTTAATTTTT
This sequence comes from uncultured Nitrospiraceae bacterium, assembly GCA_937139565.1. Classification (GTDB taxonomy): domain Bacteria; phylum Nitrospirota; class Thermodesulfovibrionia; order Thermodesulfovibrionales; family Thermodesulfovibrionaceae; genus Thermodesulfovibrio. The sequence continues at coordinate 21,261 of CAKZQH010000013.1, forward strand.
ACCTATGCTTTCGTGGAGGATTAACAGAGTTTTTCACAAAATTTGTTTAAAAGAGAAAAAATCATTGGATTAACAAAAATTTCTTTTTAATTTTCTCACGAATTTCTTCATCAGAGGCATCTGGTTCTGATAGAAAAAGTTCAATGAGTCTAACTGAATTGGAGGAAAAACAATTTGGACATTTAGCCTGAATATGTATAGCAAAACAATCAAGGCAAAAAAGGGCTGATCTTAGAGGTATTAGACATTTTCCATATTTTTGTTTTATGGTGCATTTTTCTTCAATTTCATAGATCTTTTTTTCCATGTGTAATTATAGCAGATATTGCAATAATGTGCATAAAATTTTTAAAATAAAATATCTTGCGCCTGTAGCTCAGTCGGATAGAGCAACTGCCTTCTAAGCAGTGGGTCAGGGGTTCGAATCCCTTCAGGCGCGTTGGCGGATGTAGCTCAAAGGTTAGAGCACTGGACTGTGGCTCCAGGTGCTGCGGGTTCGAATCCCGTCATCCGCCCCATTAAAACACCCTCCTAAAATCAAAGCAAATTGAGAGATTTGATAGTTGTCGATTTAAGTGTTACTTTTTCTAAATAAGCATTTTGTAATCAAGAGGTATAAGAAAATACTAATCAAACTTCTCATGGATAAATGCTACTAATTGCATCAATAGAATGCTTGATAGAATTCT